>CAYSMM010000025.1:0-4857 GCA_964432095.1 uncultured Burkholderiaceae bacterium
GCAGGCATAGTTTCTGCCTGGGTGGGCTCATTACTGGTCATGCTCGTTACCGCAGTGTTTGCAATTCCTGTTGGAATCGCCAGTGCCATTTACCTCGAGGAGTACGCAAAAAAAACTTGGTTTACTGACGTGATCGAGATCAACATCACCAATCTCGCAGGTGTTCCATCCATCGTATATGGCCTGTTGGCATTAGGCTTATTTGTCTACACCTTTGGTTTTGGGCAAAGCATTTTGTCAGCGGGACTGACCTTGGCACTACTGATTTTGCCCATTGTGATTGTTGCAACCCGTGAAGCTCTTCGGTCAATTCCTCAAGTCATCCGGGAAGGCGCCTACGCCTGCGGTGCCACGAAATGGCAAGTGTGCAGCCATCACTTGATTCCTTATGGCATGCCAGGGATTCTTACTGGTGTAATCATCGGACTATCTCGCGCTATCGGCGAAACTGCGCCGATCATCACCATTGGTGCCCTGACATTCATTGCATTTCTACCACCCGTACCATTCTCAGGTGAGCCTGCGGCAGGCTTGTTTGATTGGGTCTTCTCGCCGTTCACCGTCATGCCGATCCAAATCTTCAACTGGACCTCCAGACCCGATCCTGCTTTTCACGCCAATGCAGCGGCTGCCAGTTTAATCTTGGTCGTACTGACTTTGAGCATGAACGGATTGGCCATCTGGCTACGCTACAGACTACGTAAAAACATCAAGTGGTAACCCAAAGAAGAGAACGCTCTTATGCCGTCAACCATCACACTGCCCGAGAATCCTGCGCCTCTTAAGGCTGAATCAAAGAACCTGGATTTCTATTACGGTACTTTCAAAGCGCTCAAGGGCATCTCTATGCCCATCTACGAGAACAAAGTCACAGCATTGATTGGCCCAAGCGGTTGTGGAAAATCAACGTTTCTGCGCTGCTTCAATCGTATGCACGATTTGTATCCCGGGCATCGCTACGATGGCAAGATCGAGTTGCATCCAGACAATGTTGATCTCTTAGATCCTCAAGTCGATCCGATTGAAGTTCGAATGAGAATTTCAATGGTCTTTCAAAAACCGAATCCATTTCCAAAGTCTATATTTGAGAATGTGGCATACGGTCTGCGCGTAAGAGGTGAGACATCAAAAAGCTACCTTGAGGATAAAGTAGAGGCTGCGTTGGTCGGTGCGGCCATTTGGTCTGAGGTCAACAATCGACTACATGAGGTTGCAGTGAATCTCTCAGGCGGTCAGCAGCAGCGGCTTTGTATTGCTAGAGCTTTGGCAACTGACCCTGAAATCGTTCTTTTTGATGAGCCCACCTCTGCATTGGACCCAATCGCTACAGGCGCCATCGAAGAGCTGATTACTGAAATCAAGAACAAAGTCACCGTTCTCATCGTGACTCACAATATGCAGCAAGCTGCGCGTGTCTCCGATTATGTGTCCTACATGTATTTGGGCGAGATGATTGAATACGGCGCTACTGGTGATATTTTCATGAAGCCAAAGCGACAGGAAACAGAAGATTACATTACTGGCCGTTTTGGCTAATTTACCTATCCCGTGCGCAGCGAAGCTGGCCTTAGCCAGCTTCAGCTATCTTGATCGAGCGATTCTCTTCTTCTGGTCGAATCTGAAACGAGGGCAGCGCACTTGGTGCAGGACACGCTTGGGAAATCGTATCGTTGCTGCTGCATCCGCCACGCTGAGGTACCGGCGAAACGGTGGAGTAGCCAACGGGCTGATAGCTTGACATAACAGCCCCTCGACAAGTATCCGAAGTCAGTTGTGCGGCCTAACGTTCGAGCTAAGCTGCCTGCCGTAGTGGGTCAGCTTGAGCGAGGGGTTAGGCTTCAGCGACCTGCGCATATGTGAGCAGCAGCCTCAGTTCGATGCCCTCAGCTGCCAACGCCTCCACTGCGCTACTCCGACCGGCGCTTGAGATGCGGTGTTTGCCGAGGCGGAGGATCGTATGGATCGGGCCAGTAGTCCGTGACCTTGGCGATCTTGCCGTCCGACAGCTCGAAGATGGAGATTCCTGTCATCACTTTGCTGCCGACCGCAAAGTCGATTACGCACACGGCCTTGTTTGCTTCGCATACCAAATGCTTGATCGAAGCTTGCCAGTGGCCCGGCCATGTGCGGAACAGCTCAAAGTACCCTTCGCCAGATTCAGCATACTCTCGCGTCTGAGGTACCTCGTATCTCAAGTGTGGATGAAGCAGAGCCTTGAACTCGCTCCACTGGCGAACGTTAGCGGTGTCCCAGTGCTTCTGGATCAAAGAGCGCGTGGCATCAGACATTTGGAGACTCGCGAGAGGCATGCGGCCTCGCTATGCCTAACGTGATTTATCGGAGATAAAGCTATGATAAACGTTAACCACACAGGGGCAAATCTGTCATTTTTCCTATACATATCAATAGTTTACGCCCATGTTTTGAGAGAACCACGTTTATACCCAAACCGCGCAGCCGAGCTCCCAAACTGCTGCTCCGGCAGCCTTCCAAAGCCCTCACCACCTCAACGTACCACCATTAGTACATAGCAGTTACCGCCCTATCATATTTCGGTAAGTCATGCATAGAGGTGGCAGTATTATTAGAGCGGCTATGCTCGCAAACAGCAAAACGCCTCGCAAGTGCTTGAGTCTTATGGCATAATTACTGTTTTGCCAAGTGCCGCGCGCCTGCTCTTACTTGTTCTTACTTACAGCAGGCCCCTCAATAAACCACGCGTGGTGGCTAGCACTCAATAGGAATACTCAACATGAAATCTGGCATTCACCCTAACCTGCGCGACGTTTGCTTCGTCGATCTTTCCAATGGCGAGCAACTGATCATCAAGAGCACGGTGCAAACCAAAGAGACTATCAAGCTGGACGACGGCCGCGAGATGCCCCTTTACAAGGTAGAGGCCACGGCCAACACTCACCCGTTTTACACCGGTAAGCAAAAGAGCGTCGACACGCTGGGTGGCCGCGTGGAGAAGTTTCGCCAGAAGTTTGCTCGCCGCGGTTCTGCCGCGCAGGCGACTGCGTCTGCCACCAAGAAGTAAGCAACTTGCGCACACGCGCAGTCAAGCGGCACGCAGGAAGCTCGCCGCAGCCAGGGCAGCCGCGCGCTGCCCTTTTTGTTGCCGGCCTTCTTTGCAGCTTCGCCCCGCGTGCACCGAGAGGTTCGACAAACATTCGCAAACAACGCGCGCAGCCGGTCTTGCTGCCGAGCAGACGCTGACGACTCAACCGAACTAGCCTTGAACACACCTCTGCCTCAACGCCCAGTTATCACCGGTGACACCGCCGCACGGCTGCCGCGCTGGGCGCTGCTGTTGATGTGTGTGGTGTTTGCACTGCCAGGCATGTGGTCACGCGATCCGTGGAAGGGCGCTGAAGCACTGGCATTTGGCCACATGATGGGCTGGGGGAGCGATTTGGCCGATTCACCTTTTACGGGCTTCAACCTGGCGCATACGCTGGGCAGTCTGTCGATAGCGCTGCTGGGGGGGGCCATCGGTACGGCCAATGCGTCGCGCCTGCCGTTTGTACTGTTGCTGCTGGGTACGTTTGCCGTGCTTTGGTATGCCTGCTATCACCTCGCGCGGCATGAGCCGCTGCAACCCGCCACACTGCCCTTTGGCGGCCAGCCGCACCCGGTCGACTATGCGCGTGCGCTGGCAGACGGCAGCCTGCTGGGGCTGATCGCGTGCCTAGGCCTCATTGACCGCGGGCATCAGGCCATCCCCGAAGTGGGGCAGATGTTTGCCGTGGCGCTGCTGCTCTATGGTCTGGCCAGTCACGCGGCGCGTACAAATGCGAATGTAAGCGCCGCGTGCATCGTCGCGGGCCTGTTGCTGGTTGCCGCGTTTGGCGCACCAGGCGTTGCAGCAACACTAGGCTTAGTGCTGGCCGCGCTGGTGTGGCTGCAGTCGGCCGATGCGGTGCCGAACCGTAAGATGCTAGCCGGCGCAATGCTGGCTGCTACGCTTGCCTGCCTGCTGGCCTGGATACTCAAGGGCCGCATACTGGGGCCACCTTCACTCAACCCGCTGCGCTTTGCCAACCTGCTAGTGTGGTATTGGTGGCCGCTGTGGCTGGTGGCCGGCTATGCGCTGTACAAGCGGAGGCAGGAACTGCTGCACTTCACCAGCAATTGGCATGTGAGCGCGCCACTGGTGACGGCGTTAGTTACAGCCCTCGCAAGCCCGTTTTCTATAACGGCTGATGCAAGCCTTCTGCTCAGTCTGCCGCCGCTGACGCTGCTGGCTGCAACGGGTTTGCCGCATTTGAAACGCGGACCGCTGGCTGCAATCGACTGGTTTGCGGTGGCCTTGTTCACAGTGCTGGCGGTGTTTTTGTGGGTCATGTGGTTGGCCGCGCAAACCACCTGGCCTGCACAGCCTGCAGCCAACATCGAGAAGCTTTACCCGGGCTACAAAATCGCGGCCGCCTGGCCGCTGCAGCCCTGGGCCGCGGCGCTGGCTGCGATAGCTACATTGGGCTGGTTTGCGCTCGTGGCGTGGCGCACTAGTCGACAGCGCAAGCCGCTGTGGAAAGGCATGGTGCTGACTGCAGGTGGTGTATCACTGGTTTGGGTGTTGCTGCAATTGCTGGGCTCGCCGATGTTGCAGTACACCCGTAGCTACGCACCAGTAGCCCGCAGCGTGGCAGCCAGCTTGCCGGCGGGCGAGTGTATCGTGGCGGCGCCTGTGCTCGACTCTCAACGCGTACTGATTCGCTACCTCGCGGGCGTTGCGCTGGCGCCAGCCAGCAAACCGTGCAACTTTGCTCTCGTGCAGCATGCGGCGGCTGAAAGCGCCACCGGCACGCTGAACGCAAGCGAGGCCTATCCTTTGGCCTGCAGACGCTACTTCGA
>CAYSMM010000025.1:4867-13894 GCA_964432095.1 uncultured Burkholderiaceae bacterium
CTGAACGCAAGCGACTGGCAGTTGCTGTGGAGCGGACGGCGCCCGTCTGAGCGTGACGAAACCTTCTCGCTTTACAAGCGCATCGCGCCATTGCCACGGCCATCACAGTGACGCATCCGATACGGAAGATTCTTCGCAACGCCGGTCCGATGCTCTTGGGGCAGCTGGCGGTCATTGGCTTTGGCGTTGCAGACACGATGATCGTGGGTCGATACTCGTCCACTGATCTTGCGGCGCTGTCGCTGGGCATTGTCATGTCGGTGAGCATCATGGTGGCGATGTTCGGTGTGATGAGTGTGCTGACCTCGGAAATCGGCCGCCTGTTCGGCGCCAAGGAATACGCGCGAATCGGCCACGAGGCACAGCAGGGCGTGTACCTCGCGTTGATCTGCAGCGCGGTGGCCATGGCACTGATGCTGTCGTCGCGCTCATTGTTCGGCGTGGCGCGCATTGCACCCGAGTTGGCCGAGCTGGTATGGCTGTACATCGTGTTCGAGGCGTTCAGCGTGCCCTTCAGTTTGCTGTTTCGCGTGTACACGGGCTTGAACTTCGGTACACAGCGCCCGGTGTTCGTTACCCTCGTTCAAGTGGCCGCACTTCCCCTCAAGACGCTGCTGTCGATGTGGTTTGTATTCGGCGGCGCGGGTGTGCCCGCCATGGGCAGCCCTGGCGCCGGCCTGGCTACGCTCATCACCATGATGCTGATGGCCGTCACCGGCTTTGCAGTACTACGCCTGCACCCGGCCTATGCGCCCTACGGGTTGTGGGCGCGCTGGCACCCGCCCTCGCGCGAGCGGCTTTCGCATTTGCTGCGACTGGGTGTACCCAGCGGCTTGAGCTTGTTCATCGAGGTCACCTCATTCACGCTGATGGCGGTGTTCATCGCGCGCTTTGGTAATCAGATGCTGGCGGGCCATCAGATTGCCGCCAATGCGGCCAGCGTCATCTACATGCTGCCGCTGTCACTGGGCGTATCCACCAGCGCGCTAGTCGCCAGCGAATTGGGTGCCAGGCGGCCTGTGGCCGCGTGGCATGTGGCATTTTTGGGTTGTGCGCTCGCTGCTGCCTTAAGTATGGCGCTAGGGCTCATCGTGTTTGTGTTACGCGATCACATCGCTGCGCTGTACTCGCCCGACCCCGAGGTGGCGCGGCTTGCGGCTGGGCTGTTCATCTTTATCGCGGCTTATCAACTCGGCGACGCATTGCAGTGCATGGGCTCGTTCATCCTGCGCTCGTACCGCATCGCCACGCTGCCCACAGTGATCTACGCCGTTGCGTTGTGGGGCTTCGGACTTGGCGGCGGCTATGTGCTGGGGTTTGACGTGCTGGGTATCACACCCGCCTGGGCGCAAGGGGCTAACGGATTCTGGCTGTCTAACGCCGCTGCGCTGCTCATCGTGTCGGCCGCGTTCATGGCGCTACTGCGCTACGTAGCCAAGAAGGCGGTGCACGAAGTCAGTGCTTCAGCATTGCCTTAGTTTTTACTCAAAGCGTTAATACTCTATACACTAATGTGCTTATAATTCATATGGTTTGACCAGTAAAAGCAATAATGTACGTGGAGTATCAAGCGCCACGGTCAATCCATACAACGACCTAAGGGTAAGCCACAGCGCCGCTCGGCACCGCGCCCAACATAATCAAGTCAATACCCACGATCAATGAGGAGAAAGCCATGATCAACCGTTCCCGCCGTTTGTTCGTCGGTGGCAGCGCAGCTACCATCGTTGCCGCTTCCACTGGCCTGCTACTGCCCGAAATCACGCGTGCGCAAAGCGGCAAGCTGCGTGTGGGCATCATGCTGCCCTACAC
Organism: uncultured Burkholderiaceae bacterium; assembly: GCA_964432095.1. Classification (GTDB taxonomy): domain Bacteria; phylum Pseudomonadota; class Gammaproteobacteria; order Burkholderiales; family Burkholderiaceae_C; genus CAYSMM01. The sequence goes on from CAYSMM010000025.1 coordinate 6,680, forward strand.
GGGCACATTCGCGCAGCTGGGCGTAGCGATTGAAAACGGCATGCGGTTGGCCATCGATCAGGCCGGAGGCAAGCTCGGTGGCCGCGAGATCGAGTACTTTAAGGTGGATGACGAAAGTGACCCAGCCAAGGCGCCCGAAAACGCTACCAAGCTGGTGGTACGCGACAAGGTAGATATTCTCGTGGGTACCGTACACAGCGGGGTACAGATGGGCATTCACAAGGTGGTGCGTGACAACAATACCTTGTGCATCATCCCGAACGCGGGTGTGCATGCGGCTACGCGTGCGCTGTGCGCACCCAATGTGTTTCGCACCAGCTTTACCAACTCGCAGCCCACGCGCGCACTCGGCAAGCCTATGGCGGACCGCGGCCACAAGAAGGCCGTGTGGATCACGTGGAAGTACGCAGCAGGCGACGAGGCATTCGAGGGTTTCAAGGAGGGCTACACCGCCGCGGGCGGCACCATCGTCAAGGAGCTGGGTCTGCCCTTCCCCAACGTGGAGTTCCAGGCACTGCTGGCCGAGATTGCCAATATCAAGCCCGATGCCGTGGCCTGCTTCTTCGCGGGTGGCGGAGCGGCCAAGTTCTTGCGCGACTACGCCGCCGCCGGCCTGAAGGACAAAATCCCGCTATACGGCTCGGGCTTTCTCACCGAGGGCGTGCTGGCCGCTGCAGGGCCCTCTGCAGAGGGCATCATTACGACCATGCATTACAGTGACGCGCTGGACACGCCGCGCAACAAGCAGTTCCGCCTGGACTACGCCAAAGCCTTCAAGCTGCAGCCCGACGTGTATGCGGTGCAAGGCTACGACACAGGTCTGCTGATGGTTCAGGGCTTTAACGCGGTGAAGGGCGACGTGAACAAGCGCGCCGACATCATTGCCGCGATGCGCAAAGCCAAGATCGACAGCCCACGCGGCACCTGGACGATGAGCCCGCAGCACAACCCGGTGCAGGACATTTATCTGCGCCAAGTGGTCAAAGGCGAGAACAAGGTGATAGGCGTAGCAGCGAAAGCACTGGCTGATACTGGCGCTGGTTGCCGCATGAGTTAATACGTAATCACGCTCAGCATTATTTACTGCGCTCTGTATACAGCTGATACTTTATTTAAAATATGCAGTTTTCGTGATATACTAATCCGAGTAAGTCCGCATTTAGCCGTACTTAAAGCACGCGGTGGCGTTGTATCGCACGGAGCAGGCCACGCCTGCCACTGCCTAGGTAGTACCATCGCGCTTAGGTGTGTACTACCAAAATCCATGGACATTGCCAACATACTGATTCAAACACTCAACAGCGTGCAGTTCGGCTTGCTGCTGTTCCTGCTGGTATCCGGTCTCACACTCGTGTTCGGCATCATGGGCGTCATCAACCTGGCGCATGGCAGCTTTTACATGCTCGGTGCCTATATCGCGTTCGGTTTGGCTCCGCTGTTCAACAGCTTGCTGATCGCTGCCTTGGTAGGCATCGTCATCGCATTGGTGCTGGGATTCGTGCTGGAGCAGTTACTGTTCAAGTGGCTGTATAAGCGCGACCACCTCGACCAGGTGCTACTCACCTTCGGTTTGATCCTGATTTTTGAAGAATTACGCTCCATCGTTTGGGGCGACGACGTGCACGGTGTGAAAGTTCCAGCGCTGTGGGACTTCAGCATTCAGCTCACCGATACGCTGTCGTACCCTGCCTACCGGCTGATGATGAGCGGTGTGTGCATCCTGATGGCTTGCGGCATGTACTGGCTGATCGCAAAGACGCGGCTCGGAATGATGATTCGCGCCGGTGCCAGCAACCGCGAGATGGCCGAGGCGCTGGGCGTGAATATCAACATGCTGTTTGCCGTGGTATTTGCACTGGGCACCGCACTTGCCGTGTTCAGTGGCATGCTGGCTGCACCGATAGCGAGCGTCTACCCCAACATGGGCTCACCGATCCTCATCATCTGCTTTGTGGTGGTGGTGATCGGCGGTATTGGCTCGGTGCGTGGTGCGTTGATCGCGTCGCTGCTCATTGGCTTTGTCGATACCTTTGGCAAGGTGTTTGCACCACAGTTAGCCAGCATGGCGGTGTACATTGTCATGGCTGCGGTACTGTTGTGGCGGCCAGAGGGCCTGTTCACCAAAGCATAAAAATTGCATGTCTGACCGCAGTATTTACATCCTGTTTGCTGCCATTGCCATTGTGCTGGCCGCGTTTCCGTTGTTCAGCACCGACTTCTACATCCAGTTTGTCACGCGTGTGATGATCCTTGCCATTCTGGCGATGAGTCTAGATTTACTGCTGGGCGTCACGGGTCTCGTGAGCCTGGGTCATGCGGGCTTCTTTGGCCTGGCGGGTTATACATTGGCACTGGTGTCGCCCGACAGCGGGCCAGTGAGCGTGTGGTGGAGCTTACCGCTAGCAATGGCGGTGTCAGGGCTCGCAGCGCTCGTCATCGGTGCACTGGTAGTGCGCACCAAGGGCATTTACTTCATCATGGTCACTCTGGCCTTCAGCCAGATGCTGTTCTACCTGTTCCACGACAACAAGTTTGCCGGTGGCTCCGATGGCAGGTACGTGTACTTCAAGCCCAGTGTTCAGTTGTTCGACTGGCAGCCATTCGATCTGGAAAATAAGTTGACGTTCTTTTACTTCGTACTGACATGCATGGTGATGTGCTTTGTGTTTTTGCGCCTGATGCTGGCCAGTAATTTTGGTCGTGTGCTCTCAGGCATCAAAACTAACGAGCACCGTATGCGCGCGCTGGGCTATGGCACCTTCAGCTATAAGCTGGCGGCGTTCACACTCGCTGGCACCATCGCAGGCCTTGCAGGCTATCTATGGGGCGCGCAAAGCGGCTTCGTGAACCCCGAGTTACTGGGCTTTCACCTTTCTGCGCATACCATCATGATGGTGATTCTGGGTGGCATAGGCAACTTCGTCGGCGCCATCATCGGTGCATTTGCGTTTGAGTACCTGGTGCATGTGTTCAAGGATCTGACCAAGCATTGGCAGTTGCTCATGGGTGGCACGATCGTACTGCTGGTGCTGTTTGCGCCACGGGGCTTGCTGGGTGTGGTGCAAAGCCTTACGCAGCGCAAGGGGCTGCAGCGATGAGTGCATCAGTGCTACTCAAGGCCCATGCGCTGACCAAGCGTTTTGGTGGGCTTGCAGCAGTGAGCAATGTATCGCTCACACTTGAGCGCGGTCAGATTCACGCGGTGATTGGCCCCAACGGCGCCGGCAAATCGACGCTGACCAACCTGCTGTCGGGTGAGTTGCCACCCACCGAAGGCCGCATCGAGTTACTGGGTGACAACGTGACAGGCCTGCCCCCTGAACGTGTATCTCGCAGAGGTCTGGGCCGCAGCTATCAAAAGACAAACATCTTCTTGCCCTTTACCGTGTGGGAGAACGTGCGGCTGGCGGCACAGTCACGTCAGCCTCGTGCGTGGGGAATTTGGCGTACCGCACTCAGCCATGCCGACGTGAATGAGATGGCTGACCGCGCCATCGAGCTGGCAGAGTTAGCTCCGCGTACAAACGCAGTGGCGGCCACGCTATCGCATGGCGAGCAACGGCAACTGGAGATTGCCATGACGCTGGCTACAGCGCCGCACGTGCTGCTGCTCGACGAGCCGCTGGCAGGCATGGGCGCAGAGGAGTCAGCCCGCATGGTGGCACTGCTCAGGAGGCTGCGAGAAGGTCACGCCATCATGCTGGTGGAGCACGATATGGATGCAGTATTCGCACTCGCAGATACGCTCACGGTGATGGTCAACGGTCAGGTGATTGCATCGGGCACGCCCGCAGACGTACGCGCCAATGCACAGGTACAGGCCGCGTACTTGGGTGAGGAGCACGCGCATGAGTGATGCACTGCTGAGCGCTCAAGCGATCAACACCTTTTACGGCCAAAGCCATATCCTGCGTGACGTGGACTTTACAGTGGCGCGAGGTGAAACGTTAGGCCTGATGGGCCGCAACGGCATGGGCAAGAGCACACTGCTCAAAACCATCATGGGACTGGTCAAGCCCAAGAGCGGCACGGTGCTCGTGGGCGATGCGGACATGACTGCGCAGCCACCCTACAAAATTGCACAGCGTGGCATTGCCTACGTGCCCGAAGGGCGTGGCATCTTCGGCAATTTGTCGGTGCGCGAAAACCTGCTGATGGCCGCACGCGCGGGCACAAACGGCAAGCGTGACTGGACTTTCGAGCGTGTGCTCGAAACCTTTCCGCGTTTACAGGAGCGCATCAACCATAGCGGGCAGCAACTCTCCGGTGGCGAGCAGCAAATGCTAACCATTGGCCGCGCGTTGATGACGAACCCGCAACTATTGATTCTTGACGAGGCCACCGAGGGCCTCGCGCCTCTGATTGCAAAGGAAATCTGGCACATCGTTGGTGTGATCAAGCAAACCGGCATCAGCACCGTGATCGTGGACAAGAACTGGCGTCACGTGACTGCCATCGCAGACCGCAACGTACTGCTGGTCAAAGGCCGGGTGGTGTTCGACGGTGCCACTGCCCAACTGCTGAGCCAACCCGAGTTATTGCAGCAACATCTCGGTGTGTAGCCTCGCGTCGCAAAGCAGACAGAGCGCCAAAGATTGATACTGATTACTGTATGTGCCTTTTACAGGTCTCTAAATGACCAGTAAATGCATTATAGTACTTGCAGTATTAATCGAAAACCGGTGTTTCGACACCTAACACCTTGTGCAGCTTGGTGCTGGTGGTGGTGTACTGCAAATGCGAGGGCTTGCCCTTGATCATCTCGCTGGCGGCAAACGCGGCAAGTGCAGCCTCGTGAAAGCCGGAGAGGATGAGCTTCTTTTTGCCGGGGTAGGTGTTGATGTCGCCTATGGCAAAAATACCGGATACCGAGGTTTGAAATTTCTCGGTATCCACCTTCAATTGCTTGCGCTCGATCTCCATGCCCCAATCGGCAATCGGCCCGAGCTTGGGTGAGAGGCCAAAGAACACCAGCAGCATGTCCAGCGGCATACGGCGCGTGACACCGTCTGCGCCCGTTACCTTGACAGCAGCCAGGTGGCCGTCGGCCTCTTCTATGCCGGTGATCTGCCCTACCTCGAACTGCATTTGCTCGCACAGCGCATGAACCTTGGCCACGCTGGCAGGCGCACCACGGAACCCGTCGCGCCGGTGCAGCAGCACGACGCTTTCGGCCTTGTGGCCACCAGCGTTATCGCCCGTGGCAAGCGAAAGCGCCCAGTCGAGCGCGCTGTCACCACCACCGCAGATGACGAGGTTCTTGCCGGCAAAACGTGCGGGATCCTTGACTCGATAAAACAGTTGGGTACCTTCGAACTTGTCGACGCCGTCAACCTTCAGGGTGCGCGGCTGAAAGCTACCCACACCCGCGGCGATGAACAACGTGCGCGTGAGGAAAACCGTACCTGCGGATGTCTGCACAAAAAAGCGCCCGTCTTGCTGCCTCTCGACCACGGTCACCTCTTGCCCCAGGTGAAACTGCGCGCCAAAGGGCTTGATCTGCTCGAGCAGGTTGTCGGTGAGGCCTTGGCCGGTGACCATGGGTAGCGCAGGGATGTCGTAAATCGGCTTGTCGGGGTACAGCTCCACGCACTGCCCGCCCACGTGGGGCAGCGAGTCGATGACATGCGCGTTGATCTCCAGCAAGCCCAGCTCGAACACCTGGAACAGGCCTACGGGCCCGGCACCGACGATGACTGCGTCGGTTTCTATCGGTGAAGCGGCAGCGTTTGCGATGGCACCTCGCTCCGTTGAAGTGGTCATGTTCATATATATGTTCTCGCCGTTAACACGCTGCATTACGCCAGCTCAGACAGCCCATCAGTATTGGCTAGCGCATCAGCTCCGAAAACTTGTCTGTTACTTTGGCCCATTCGTCTGCGTCAGCCGGGGCTGGTTTGCGGCGTGTAATGGTGGGCCAGCTGCGCGCTAACTCCGCATTGAGCGCAATGAACTTTTGTTGATCAGCCGGCACGTCTTCTTCTGCATAGATAGCATTGACCGGGCACTCGGGAATGCACACTGCGCAGTCGATGCACTCATCGGGGTCGATCGTGAGCATGTTGGGCCCCTCGCGGAAACAGTCCACGGGGCAGACATCCACACAATCGGTGTACTTGCAGCGAATGCAGCTTTCTGTGACTACGTGCGTCATGATGATGTTAGTAATTCATGAATTCCCGCATTTTACGGGGTTCGATGCGCTTCAACTCGGACAACGGTAATAGCCACACTAGCAGCGGAAAATGCTAAGTTACTCTGGCGAACGGGAACAAGGCAAACAACGGATGCCTTCGAGGTACCGAGGCTTGCTAGCCGCGTAAGTGGGGATCCCGATTGGGCTGTGACGCCATATTGTGCCAACGTAGCCGCTGATTCAGCACTTCGCTAAGTGGTCATGCCCGCAGCAACCGTGCGGTGGCTCGCTGCGTCTACCAGCACAAACGCGCCGCGCTGGGGATACTGCGCATAAGGCGCTACTGGCAGAGCCTCCTGCGTGGTGATGGCCAGCGACACGATGTCGTTGGCCTGCACCGCATCGGCCGGTTCATGCGTCAATGTTTGCAGATTCAACCGGCTTTGCACTTGTGTAACCTTGGCCAAGGTCCAGCGATGTCCATGCCGAAGCCAGTATCGGCGGCCTGGCGCAAGCGGCTCGTTGTCGAGCCACGCCACCTCGGCCTGCCAGGTCTGCGTGAGCGCCGGCGCAGCCCCTATCGCCAGCCAGTCGCCGCGCGATACGTCCAGCTCACGATCCAACTCCAGCGACACGTTCATACCCTGCTCTGCAACATCCACAGGCCCGTCCGCGCCATACAGCGCAGCGATGCGCGCCTGCGTACCCGAGGGCAAGACCGTGATGCTGTCGCCCAGGTGTACTCGCCCCTCTTCAACCCGGCCCAGGTATCGGCGAGTGCTTTTACCTCCTGCACCACGGGCCACATACTGCACCGCGATGAGGCCCTGCGTCCGGCCTTGCTTGGCGCCGTCATCGCCGTCTGCAATCTCCAGCGTCTCAAGCGCGCTTAGCAACGTGGGGCCGCTGTACCAGGGCATATGCCGGCTCGGCTCCACTACGTTGTCGCCTTCGAGTGCTGACACCGGAACAGCCACTGCATTGGCCAGCAGCGCAGACTTGACTTGCACCGCGAGTTCGGAAAACGCATCGCGCACACGGTTGAACACCTCCTCGCGATAGCCGAGCGCGTCCATCTT
>CAYSMM010000026.1:0-13865 GCA_964432095.1 uncultured Burkholderiaceae bacterium
ATTGAATAGGCGAAAAAAAGGTCATCGCCATCCAATACTTCATTTGCGGGTACTTGCCTGCCACACGCACGCGTAGCGTATGCGAATCAATCGCCTGCGCACCGGCCAGTGGCCATTGACGAAAATCGAGAAAGGGCTTGTCCAGGCTGTCAGACGCAATGTTGGCAGTGAGCTTGGCGTCCTCAGACTTAATGAGTTCTCCGTATTCTTTTAAGCCAATGATGTTGGCTGAGAACACCGAAAAAACCGGTGCGATGGTGCGTGTTGTGGCATGCCGCTTGATCGCGTAAACAAAATCCTCGGCTGTCAACTCGCGCGTGCCTAGCTTTTCAAAATCAAACGGGGTGCGCTTGCTGCCGAGCTGCTCACGCGTAAGCGCGTGGTAGAGATAGTTGCCCTTATCGTCTTTGGCAAACGCCGGGTGCGGCGCGTACATCACTCCCTTGCGAATGGGAATGTCGTACACGCTTTCGGCAATCTGCTCGGCAGGCGCATCATCAGGCAGCGCCTTACCACTCTTGTCGATGTACTTGGGTTTGGGCAATGCGGTGGCGAGCTTAGGTGTCAGCTCAAACGGCCGCTTGTAGTAGTGATACGAGTACAGCGGCTCGTACACCTGGTATGTAACGGGCGTTTCGTTGTTGGCGTACGAGGAAGTCGGGTCCAGATACTTCGGTGAGCGCTCCTGGAACGCCGTGAACATGATGTTCTTGCTGGCCGACCCGCTGGGGTGCGGGCTGTTGCTGCAGGCGCTTGCCGCAACTACTGCGGATACAACGATAGCCAGACAACACGCTGCGCGGCGAATGGGCCGCAACCGAGATGACATTCGCATTCAACCCTCCTGCCGCAAATTGATATATTTCGCGGCATCTCAAACCCGGCGTTTGGCTGACCTCGTGGGCGCTCTCGCCGAAAAGCCATAACTCTACCTGACGGATACGGGCTAAAGGCTGGGCAAATAGAGCGAGTGGCTCAAAAACGGCTAGGGTTTACCGCTAGAGACCATCTTCTGAAAGGCACTCATTCCAAGCCTACATACGCGAGAACGCGCTGCTCGGCCTTCTAGTCGACCACGGCCTGGGCGTGGTGAAGACGGAGAACCTGTACAACTTCGACGGCAAGCCGAGCGACTCTGCACCGCAGGGACAGTGCCGCATAAAGCCTGTAAAGCCAGCTACTGCCAGTTGTATATAGCATTTACTGCTCTATCTTAGTGCAGTAAGTGCTTGTTACTGTTTAGAGTATCAGCGCTGCTGAACTAATGAAGTTCAGAACGCTTCGGCTGCGAGTGCGTTGGTGACCGCGCCACCTTCCACGATACCGTCGGCCAGCGCGCGTGCGCGTGGCAGCAGGTTGGCAGCGTAGAAATGCGCGGTGGCAATTTTCGCGGCATCAAAGCCGGCGTCGCCCGTGCCCTGCTCGGCTGCGATCAAACTTCGGGCCAGCGCCCAGCCCGCAAGCGTGTACCCAGCCATCATGAGGTAGGGCACGCTGCCGGCAAACACGTCTTTGATGCTTGATCGGGTATTGGCAACGACGTAGCTCACCACCTCTTCGTACGCCTGCACGGCCTCTGCCAGGCGCTTGGCCATGGCACGCGCAGCGACGCTGTTACGCTGCTCGAGTTCAGCCACGGTTACGCGCACCTGCGCCGCCACAGCTTTGGCCACAGCGCCACCGTCGCGTAGCGTTTTGCGGCCGATCAAATCATTGGCCTGAATTGCAGTGGTGCCTTCATATATCGTCAGGATGCGCGCATCACGATAGTACTGTGCTGCGCCGGTTTCCTCGATGAAACCCATACCGCCGTGCACCTGCACGCCCAGCGACGTGGCCTCCAGGCTCATCTCGGTGGAGAATCCTTTGACGATGGGCACCATGAATTCATAGAACGCCTGGTTCTGTTTGCGTGCGGCCTCGTCGGCACTGTGGTGGGCCACGTCATGCGCAGCCGCGGTGATGTAGCTCATGGCACGCGCCCCCTCGGTGAGCGCACGCATGGTCATCAACATGCGTTTCACATCAGGATGATGGATGATGGCCACGGGGCCGCTGGAGCCCGCAAGGTCACGCGATTGCGCGCGGTCTTTCGCGTACTGCACCGCTTTTTGGTATGCACGCTCGCTGACGCTGATGCCCTGCATGCCCACGGCAAAGCGTGCGGCATTCATCATGATGAACATGTATTCGAGCCCGCGGTTCTCCTGCCCGATGAGATACCCCACGGCACCAGCCCCGACCTCGCCCTTGTTGTCGCCATACAGCAGCACGGCCGTGGGCGATGCCTTGATACCGAGCTTGTGCTCGATGCTCTGACACCACACATCGTTGCGCTTGCCCAATGTGCCGTCGGCATTCACCAGAAACTTGGGCACGATAAACAGGGAGATGCCTTTGACGCCCTCGGGTGCGTCGGGTGTGCGCGCCAGCACCAGATGCACGATGTTGCTGGCCATGTCGTGCTCGCCGAATGTGATGAAAATCTTGGTGCCCGAGATGCGGTAACTGCCGTCGGCCTGTGGCATGGCCTTGGTGCGCACCAGTGCGAGGTCGCTGCCGGCTTGCGGCTCGGTCAGGTTCATGGTGCCAGTCCATTCGCCGCTGATGAGCTTGGGCAGGTATTGGGCTTTTTGCTCGTCGCTGCCTGCGGTCTCCAGTGCCTCGATGGCGCCGTCGGTCAGCAGCGGACAAAGCGCGAACGACAGATTGGCGCTGTTGAGCATCTCGGTACATGCAGTGCCGATGAGCTTGGGCAGGCCCTGGCCACCAAAATCCACCGGGTGCTGCACGCCCTGCCAGCCGCCGTCGGCGTATTGCTTGAACGCCTGCTTGAAGCCGGCCGTCGTGGTCACCTTGCCATCTTTCAGGCTGCTCGGTTGCACGTCCCCCGTCCAGTTGAGCGGCGCGATCACGTCCTGATTGAACTTGGCACATTCCTCCAGCACTGCCTGCGCAGTGTCGGCATCGATTTCCTGCATGCCCGGCAAGTTCTTCAGCTCGTCGAGCCCGGCGAGCTTCATCGCAAACAGCATGTCTTTCAACGGGGCCACGTAACTCATCGCATGTCTCCAGAGATGAAAAAGCCGAACCAGAAGATCATGATTCGGCTTATTACTGCTTAGTGTATATTGCCTTTACTGGTAACTATCATTGCAGCAAAGGCACTATACTCATTGTAGTATCAAAGGGAATTGACCAGTTCCGGCACGGCGGCAAACAAGTCGGCCTCTAGTCCGTAGTCGGCCACGCTGAAGATCGGCGCCTCAGGGTCTTTGTTGATCGCAACGATGACCTTGCTGTCTTTCATGCCGGCCAGATGCTGAATCGCACCGCTGATGCCGCACGCGATGTACAGCGACGGCGCGACGATCTTGCCTGTCTGGCCCACCTGCCAATCGTTAGGGGCATAGCCTGCGTCCACAGCCGCGCGCGATGCGCCCAGCGCTGCGTTGAGCTTGTCGGCCAGCGGCGTGAGCACCTCGTTGAACTTGTCGCTCGAGCCCAGTGCGCGGCCGCCCGATACGATGATCTTTGCTGCGGTCAGCTCGGGCCGGTCGCTCTTGGTGACTTCGCGACCCACAAACGCGCTCTTGCCGCTGTCAGCGGTTGCCGCGACGCTCTCAACGGCTGCGCTGCCGCCGCTGGCTGCTGCGGCGTCGAAGCCCGTGGTGCGCACGGTGATCACTTTCACCGCATCGCTGCTTTGTACTGTGGCAATGGCATTACCGGCGTAGATGGGGCGCTCGAACGTGTCGGTGGCATCCACCTTGGTGATATCGCTGATCTGCGCCACGTCCAGCTTGGCCGCTATGCGTGGCGCGATGTTCTTGCCAAAGGCGGTAGCGGGAAACAGGATGTGCGAGTAGCCGCTAGCCAGCGCCAGAACCTGCGCGGCTACATTCTCGGCCAGGCCTTCCGAGAACTGCTCACCATCGGCCACCAGCACTTTGCTCACACCTGCAACCTGGGCGGCAGCTTGTGCCACTGCGGCACAGCCGCTGCCTGCTACCAGCACGTGAACATCGCCGCCGCATTGGATTGCGGCGGTGATCGTGTTGAGCGTCGAGCCCTTGAGGTGGGCATTGTCGTGTTCTGCAATGACGAGGGATGACATGATTTAGCCTTTGTAATGCGTAACGGGTGATCAGAATTCAACGATCACTTAAATGACTTTGGCCTCATTCTTCAGCTTGGCCACCAGCGTGGCCACGTCCGGCACCTTGATGCCGGCGCTGCGCTTGGGCGGCTCGGCTACTTTCAGCGTCTTGATGCGCGCAGCCACATCCACCCCCAGGTCAGCCGGCTTGACGATGTCGAGCGGCTTCTTCTTGGCCTTCATGATGTTGGGTAGCGTCACATAGCGCGGCTCATTGAGGCGCAGATCGGTGGTGATCACCGCGGGCAGCGCAACGCTGACTGTTTCCAGACCGCCGTCCACCTCGCGCGTCACCAAGGCCTTGCCGTCGGCCACTTCTACCTTGGACGCAAACGTGGCTTGCGGCATATCGGTCAGTGCGGCGAGCATCTGGCCGGTCTGGTTGCAGTCGTCATCGATGGCTTGCTTGCCCAGAATCACCAGTTGCGGCTGCTCTTTGTCTACCAGAGCCTTGAGCAGCTTGGCCACTGCTAGCGGCTGCAACTCAACGTCGGTTTCAACCAGGATGCCACGGTCTGCGCCGATCGCCATGGCGGTGCGTAGCGTCTCCTGGCATTGCGTCACGCCGCAGCTCACGGCGATAACTTCGGTGACGATGCCCTTTTCCTTCAGGCGCGTCGCCTCTTCCACTGCGATCTCGTCAAACGGGTTCATGCTCATCTTGACGTTGGCAATGTCCACCCCGGAGCCGTCACTCTTGACGCGCACCTTCACGTTGTAGTCCACCACCCGCTTCACCGCCACCAGAACTTTCATACCCTTGCTCCAAAGTGGGACTGCTTGAATCCCGCGTTGCCCAACTCATTATTTTATGCGGCAGCCCATAGACGCCTGCGCTACCACAAAGCAGCCCCTGTGCGGGGCCGAATCAAAATCGAACGATCGTTCGATTTAATTTGATTGTAGTGGCTCGGTGTTTCTACGGACAGCAAAGCCCCTAGGGACGCATCTCTATTGGGCAATAATCCCTTAATAATCCGACCGAGCGGTAGGTTTATTCCTTGCACGCCGAATGCCCGTTCATCACACCTAAAGGAAGCTGCTGATATGAATCTCGCACGCATCACCATACCCATCGCCGTGCTTGCCGCCACTAGCGCTAACGCACAAACCGTGTTGACCGCATCTTCATGGGTGCCGCCCACGCACATTCTGAGCATTTCGCAAAAAGAATGGTGCGACGCGCTGGAGCAAAAGACCAGCGGCAAGATGAAGTGCAACATCCTGCCGCGCGCGGTGTCGGCTCCACCCGGTACGTATGACGCGGTGCGCAACGGGCTGGCTGATGTGTCGTACACGGTGCACGGCTATACACCCGGGCGCTTCGTCATGTCGCAGATGGCAGAGTTTCCATTCCTCGGCAACTCTTCGGAGGCGGTGTCAGTGGCGTTCCAGCGTACCGCGGCGAAAAACCCGGTGATGATCAATGAGCACGCCGGCGTTAAGGTGCTGGCAGTGTTTACGCATGGCCCAGGCATTGTGTACAACACTAAGCGGCCCATCGCCAAGCTGGATGATTTGTCGGGCCTGAAGTTTCGCGTGGGTGGCGGCATGGTCAATGAGATCGGCAAGACACTGGCGATGAACGTCACGCTCAAGCCCGCGACCGAGAGCTACGAGCTGCTGTCCAGCGGCGTGATGGACGGCACACTGTTCCCCGCCGAGTCTATCGAGAGCTTCAAGATCGACAAGATCGTGAAATACGCCACCACATTCCCCGGCGGGCTGTACAACACCAGCTTTGTGTTCATCATGAACCAGGCCCGCTACGACAAGCTTGCACCAGACGAGAAGAAAGCGATTGATGAGCTGTCTGGCGAGTTTGCCGCGCGGCTATATGGCCGCAACTGGGACAAGCAAGACCGCCGCGGAATGGCTTTCATGCAGGCCGCGGGCGTGCAGTTCACCAAAGCCGACGCTAAGTTCGTTGCCGACGTGAAGTCCAAAACTGGTGCGCTGGAAGACAAGTGGGCAGCAGATGCCGAAACCAAGGGGCTCAAGAACGCCAAGAAGGTGCTGGCCGACTTCCGGGCCGAGATTGCTCGGCTTGAGAAGTGATCGTTTCACACATACTGTGCAACGCGGCCGCGTGCCGCGTTTTTTGTTGTCCCCACGATGCCCCTCATCAAACTTTGTATAGAACGCTTGTGCGGCGCCCTGTGCGCCAGCGCGCTGTTTGCCGTGATGGCACTCACGCTGCTGGACGTTGCTGGGCGTAAGCTGCTTTCATATTCGCTGCCTGGCTCATTGGAACTGACCGAGCTGTTGATGGTGGTAGTGATCTTTGCGGGGCTACCGCTGGTGAGCCTCAGGAGCGAGCATGTGGTGTTTGACACGCTCGACAAACTCTTGCCGGTCCACGCGGCGCGACTGCAGCGCGCGGGCGTTCACTTGCTGTGTTGTACGCTGCTCACGGGTCTAGCCTGGCTGATGTGGGGCCACGCTACGCAGTTTGCCAGCTATGGCGAAACCACCGCGCAACTGCGCATCGCCAAAGCGCCTTTCATTTACGGGATGAGCGTGTTGTGCGCCATCACGGCTGTCGCCCATTTGCTGCTGGCGTTCTGGCCAAAGCCGCACACGGAGCTTACGCAATGATAGAAGCCTTGCTCGGCTTCGCCGCAATCTTTGCCCTGGCGCTGCTGCGTGTGCCGCTGGCGTTTGCCATGGGCGTCGTCGGTGTGGTGGGCCTCGGCCTCACGCGCGGCTGGGCGCCCGCGTTTGCCAGCGCAGCACAGGTGGTCCAGGAAACTGGCTTTGCCTACACACTGTCGGTGATCCCGCTGTTCATACTGATGGGCAACTTCGTGGCACGCGCAGGTTTGGCACACGAGCTGTTTCATGCCGCGTTTGCGTTCATCGGGCATGTGCGCGGCGGCCTGGCGCATGCCACCATTCTGGCTTGTGCCGGCTTCGGCGCAATCTGCGGCTCATCCATCGCAACCGCAGCGACCATGAGTAAAGTGGCCTATCCGTCGATGCGCAAGCTGGGTTACAGCGATTCGCTGTCCACGGGTACGGTAGCCGCGGGTGGCACGTTGGGTATTTTGATTCCACCGTCGGCGATTCTGGTGATTTACGGCATCGTCACAGAAACCAGCATAGGCAAACTGTTTGCTGCCGGTGTGATCCCCGGCCTGATCTCAGCTGCGCTGCTGATGTTGACGATTGCGCTGGTCACGGCGCGCGACCCCGAGCATGCGCCTGCAGCGCCTCCCGCACCCTGGAGCGAGCGGCTGAGCGCGCTGCGCAGCATCTGGGGTGTGGCGTTACTCGTGATCGCTGTACTCGGCGGCATTTACGGCGGTGTGTTCACCGCTACCGAGGGCGCAGGCATTGGCGCATCGGGTGCGTTCTTCTTCGCGCTGCTGCGCCGCAGGCTGACGTGGCAGGTGCTTTGGAGCGTGCTGATTGAATCGGCGCGCACCACCGCCATGCTGTTTGCGCTGCTGATCACAGCGACGATCTTTGCCAACTTCGTGAACTTCACCTCCATGCCCGGCGATTTGAAGAGTTTGATCACGCAGTCGGGCTTGTCGCCCATCATGGTGATCGTTGCGATGATGGCCATCTACGTGCTGCTGGGCACGGTGATGGAAGAGCTGACGATGGTGCTGCTCACACTGCCGCTGTTCTTTCCTATCGTGGTATCGCTCGGATTTGATCCGTTGTGGTTTGGCGTGCTGATCGTGGTGATCATTCAGATTGGCCTGATCTCTCCGCCGGTGGGCATGAACCTGTTCGTGCTCAGCTCACTGCTGCCAGACGTGGGTTTGCGTGCCATTTTTCGTGGCGTATGGCCGTTCGTGACCATGCAACTCGTGATTCTGGCCATACTGATTGCGTTTCCTGCACTCTCGCTATGGCTGCCCGGCTTCATGAAGTAAGTCACTGAACCCTCATTCAATGCACCGCATTTGATGCAAATTACTGCATGCTCTATAAAGCTTTTACTGGTAATGAATAGTGAATTTAAAGCTATACACTCACAGTAGTATCATACTTACTTAGCCTTATGCACAAGCCTCGATCGCAGCCAGCAGTTGTGAACGCACGGCATGGAAGCCGCGATAGTCCAGCACTGCACCACTCATCGACGCCACACTTGCATGCAGCAGGCCGAACTCTTGTGTCGATAGCGCGCTACTCAGTGGCTCTATCTGCACGTGAATTGTGAACACCGCCTGGCCGTGCTCGGGAATTGGCAAAAAGGTTTGCCGCTCAAGACGAAAGTACAACCCGCGCGCGAAGGCATGCACATCGCTTGTATCAGGCCATTGTTTAGGGTGCCGCATGGGGTGTGCGTCCAGCAGGGGCGACGGCGTTATCGTCCACACGTAGCGCTCCCAGCGGTCTGCACTATCGGCAGTGACCAGGCGCATCAAACCCTGGGCGGCCTGAAGCAGCAAGCTGTTGTCGGCCACTGGCGCGTGCACCTGCAGGAACGACTTGCCAATTTTCACCGCGGGTATCCAATGCGACGGCAAACATACTGCGAGCAGGTCAAGCTGCCCCTGCGGTGCGCGCAACACGGCCAGGTCCTCAGCCACCGACAACGCCAGGGCGGCCCACGCAGCATGGGGTACGCTCACCAACAGTTGCGCCACATCAGGCGGCGTTGCAGCACTGATGCGGCATGCGCCGTCGTCAAGCGACACAGTCACGCCCAGCGAGCACAGATCGAGCACGCTGCCGCGCAGCACAAACGACTGCGGCCACTCGTGTGCCAGCGCGTGCGCAACGGCACGCAGTGCGGGCATGAAATCAAAACCCGGTGTATGGAGCAGGCCGTCATGTCCTTGGCTCGACAGTACCGAGAGTTTTTCGATGAATGCA
Organism: uncultured Burkholderiaceae bacterium; assembly: GCA_964432095.1. GTDB lineage: Bacteria > Pseudomonadota > Gammaproteobacteria > Burkholderiales > Burkholderiaceae_C > CAYSMM01. The sequence continues at coordinate 8,996 of CAYSMM010000026.1, forward strand.
CGCTCGCCCCTGTTTATCGGTGTGAAGTGCCGCGCTGTGCCTGCCATGCGCCGCAGCCCGGGCTGCATGCGAAACGGCACCGCAAACAAGTCGGCCGGTAGATTCATGCTCTTCCGGAAGGCGGGGCGTCGTAATGCCGCACCACACGTTGCGGGAACGGCACCTCGATGCCCTGCGCCTGGAAACCGCGCCAGATTTCACGGTAGATGTCGCCCTTCAACGCCACCTGGCCGTTCTGCGGATCGCTGATCCAGAACATCAGTGTCAACTCAAAGCCATCCGCATCAAATTTCGTGATGCAGGCATGCGGGCCGGGATCTTTGAGTACGCGCGGCTGTGACAGTGCTGCGTCCTTGAGCACCTGCATGGCACGATCGATGTCACTGTCATACGCTGCGGGCACGAGCATGGTGCACAACACATCGGGCGTAGCCAGGGAGAGATTCTCGACGCGATTGGACACCAGCGTCTCGTTGGGCACGATCGACTCTCGCCCGTTGGGTGCCTTCACCAGCGTGTAGCGCGTGCGAATGCCTGTGACCTGCCCCTCGAAGTTGTCGATGCGGATGTTGTCGCCCACCTTGATGCTGCCGTCTAGCAGAATCACAAAACCGCTGACATAGTTGGCCGCAAGCCGCTGCAAACCCAACCCCAGGCCCACGCCGAGCGCGCCACCAAACACCGACAGCGCGGTAAGCGGAATGCCGGCCACACCCATGGCAATGAGCACCGCAACAAACAGCAGCACCGCGCGCAGCAATTTGGATAGCACCAGGCGAAGGTTGGGCTCGACCGTGTCACTCCTGAGCACACGACTTTCAAGCCACGACGAGAACCACAGCGCCGCGATCAGTGTCACCACGACAGCCAGCAGGGCTTCCAATACATCGCGCAGGCTGATCGGCGGCTTGCCTAACGGCAGTTGAATCGAGTGCAGATACGCCAGCAGTGGCGCAAGCCAACCCGTGACGTACAGCACCGCAGCGCCCCAGACGACCCACTTGCCCACACTGCCCAAAAAGCGGATTGGGCGTGAATCGGGCATGGCATGCTGCATCACACCCACCGTGCCACGCACGATCAACCAACTGACGAGCAGTACGCGCACGAGTTGCAGCAGCGGCACGGGCTCGATGCGCGCAAGCCCCCACTCAGCCACCCAGACGCCCAGCATGGCGAACGCAGGAAAGGCAATCTCGGTGGAAAAAATGCTTTCAGGAAAGCGCTTGCCAATTGCGCGCGCCGCTAGCGCACCAAAGCCCAGGCTCGCGGCAATGGCAAGCAACTCCCACATCACGCCTGCAGGCGTAAGGTCTGCCAGCAGCGCAGAAATCATCGGCGGGAAATTCATATGGCTACTTCTGTGCCCAGCTTGGGGGGCGCTTGTTATTGAAGGCGTCCACGCCCTCGAGCGCGCACTCATCCATCATGTTGCAAGCCATGGTATTGGCGGCGAGTTGATACGCCGCATCCATCCCCATCTCGATCTGCTTGTAAAACAGTTCTTTACCCATGGCGATGGCCGCGCGCGGCTTGGCGAGGATACTTTGCACCAACTCGCTGACCTCATCATCCAGTTGAGCAAGTGGCACGACGCGGTTGACCAGGCCGCGTGACTGCGCCTCCTGAGCGCTGATGAAGCCGCCGGTCAGCAGCATCTCCATCGCTTGCTTGCGATGCATGTTGCGCGACAGCGGCACACCTGGCGTGGAGCAGAACAAGCCAAGATTCACACCGCTCACCGCAAAGCGTGCGTTGTCAGACGCAACAGCCAGATCACACATCGCCACCAGTTGGCAACCCGCTGCGGTAGCGACACCATGCACTCGGGCTATTACTGGCACGGGTAACATCTTAAGTCTGGCCATCATCTGCCAGCAATCACTAAATAACTGCTGATAGTATGCGTGCGAAGGCTCGGCGCGCATTTGCTTGAGATCGTGGCCGGCGCAAAACGCCTTACCTTCTGCGGCGATCACCACCGCTCTGAGTGTTTCATCTGCCGCGAGAGTAGCCGTGGCCTGCTTCAGCTCGGCAATCATCTCCGCAGACAAAGCGTTGAACTGCTCCGGCCGGTTGAGCGTGATGCGCGCCACTCCACCCTCAACACCGAGCTTGATCGTTTCCATACGTTTTCTCCCAAGACTAAACGCTCGCGAGCGTGCGCACATGCGCCACAACGCTACGCCCTAGCGCCTGAAGGTTGTAGCCTCCTTCCAGCGAGCTGACAATGCGGCCCTTGGCGTGTTGATCGGCTATGCTCATCAGCGTTTGCGTCAGCCATACGTAGTCGGCCTCAACCAGCCCGAGCTGGCCGAGGTCGTCGTCGCGGTGCGCGTCAAAACCAGCCGAGATGAAAATCATCTGCGGCGCAAACGCATCAATGCGCGGCAGCCACTGCTGCTGCACCAGATCACGCACCACGGCACCGCGCGAGTACGCCGGCACCGGCACGTTGACCATGTTGCTGCCCCTGGGGCTGTCGCCACTGTAAGGGTAAAACGGATGCTGGAAAAAACTCGTCATCAGCACCTGCCCGTTACCGGCGAGGATATCCTCGGTGCCATTGCCGTGGTGCACATCAAAGTCCACCACCAGCACGCGCTCCAGACCGTGATCGCGCAATGCATGCAAGGCCGCTATCGCAATATTGTTGAAGAAGCAAAATCCCATGGCCTTGCCGCGCATGGCATGGTGGCCTGGCGGCCTGACCGCGCAGAACGCGTTGGCAATTTCACCGGCCAGCACTGCGTCAGTGGCTGCCACGCAGGCGCCTGCTGCACGCAATGCCGCGATATAGCTGTGGCGGCCCATGACTGTGTCGGCATCCAGTGCGATATATTCACGCTCGAGTGCGGCTAACTGCTGCAGCGCCGACACGTGCTGGGCGCTGTGCGCCAGCTCAAGATGCGAGGGTAGTGCAAGCGGCGCGTCGCGCCGGTCCAGCGCTTGCCCAACGCCCGAGGCAATCAACGCGTCCTCGATTGCCGCCAGCCTCTCCGGGCACTCCGGGTGGAAGCTGCCCATACTGTGGAGTACGCAATCAGAATGTGTGAAATACCCTGTGCTCATCGAATGCCTGCCATTTCGCGTATTCTGACAGCATGAACAACAATCTAGAACCGCTTATCGGGCAGCTTTGCAGCGTTGTGCTGGGCAAGCGCCAGCAAATCGAACATTGCCTGTGCTGCATGCTGGCCAACGGGCATTTGCTGATCGAAGACGTTCCAGGCGTTGGTAAAACCACGCTCGCCCAAGCCCTGGCGCGCACGCTCGGCTTGCAGTACTCGCGCGTGCAGTTCACTGCCGATTTGATGCCGTCCGATCTGCTAGGCGTGTCGGTATTTGAGCGCAATCAGGGCAGTTTCGTGTTTCATGCCGGGCCGGTGTTTGCACAGGTACTGCTGGCCGACGAGATCAACCGTGCCAGCCCGAAAACGCAAAGCGCGCTGTTAGAGGCGATGGAAGAGCGGCAAGTGTCCGCCGAGGGCGAAACACGGCGCTTGCCTGTGCCGTTTTTTGTGCTGGCCACACAAAACCCGAACGAGCAGGTAGGCACCTATCCACTGCCTGAATCGCAACTCGACCGTTTTTTGATGCGTATTTCGCTGGGTTACCCAGCACCCGAGGACGAGCGTGAGTTGATGAAGGGCCAAGACCGGCGCGCAATGGTCACGAGCATGCAGCCCGAGCTCACGCCCAGCGAGCTGGTCGCCTTGCAAGAGCAGGTGCTGCACATCCATGTATCCGACGCATTGCTGGACTATGTGCAGACTCTGGTTGCAGGAACGCGCGACGGCCAACTCTTCGTGCAGGGCTTGAGCCCGCGTGCTGCGCTGGCGTTGTTGCGCGTAGCAAAAGCGCACGCCTTCCTGCATGGCCGCAATTACGCGGTGCCAGAGGACGTGCAGGCGGTGTTTCTGCCAGTAACGGCGCACCGCCTCGTCGCAAAGAGTCATGCGGGCGCCGGTGTTCAGGATCTGCTAACTGCGCTGCTGGAGCGCACGCCTGTTTGAGGGCATACCGGATGCCGAGCGCCTCGCCGCCCCCGATCACGCGCCAAGAGGCCTTGGTGCCAAGCCTAGTTGCCAGGATCAACGCCAAGCTGAGCGCGCGCTGGCGAGCATGGATCGACAGCCGGCATGACCACGGGCAGTCCACAAGGCTTGTTCAGAAGAACATCTATATCCTGCCCACGCGCGCCGGGTTGCTTTACGCGGTGCTGCTTATTGCTCTGCTGATCGGTTCGATCAACTATCAGCTCAACCTCGGCTATCTTTTGACTTTCATGCTTGCAGGGGTGGGGGTGATGAGCATGCACGTCACACACGGCAACCTGCGTGGCGTCACCCTGGCCGTGCAAGAGCCTGAACCCGTCTTCGCGGGCCAGCAGGCAAAGCTGCGCCTGACGCTCACTGCGCCAGACAAGCACCGCTACGGCATCAGCATGCAATGCGGCGCGAGCGGGCATGTGAGCTTGGTGGACATCGAGCCAGGGGTGCCTACGCAACATGACATCGCAGTGGCTGCACCCAAGCGCGGGCTGCACGACCTTGATCGGCTGACGATACAGACGCGGTTTCCGCTGGGCATCTGGCGCGCTTGGACGTATTGGCGCCCGGCATTGCAATTGCTGGTGTATCCGGCACCGGAGCACCCTGCCCCACCGCTGCCCGAGCTGGTTGCTGTACCGGCAGGTAACCGAGATGCGGCGCACCGGCAAGGCACCAGCGGTGAGTTCGACGGCGTTCGCGCGTATCGCGCCGGCGATGCACTCAAACGCGTCGTGTGGAAGAAGTTCGCCAAGGCCGACGAGCTGGTGTCGCGCGACGACGTGGCACTCGTCAAAAGCATGCTGGTGCTGGACCTG
>CAYSMM010000027.1:0-7913 GCA_964432095.1 uncultured Burkholderiaceae bacterium
GGGGTGATGCGCAAAGTCGTCGTACACCTTCACCCCGCGCACGCTGCCGCGCAGCTCCAGCCGCCGTTTGACGTTCTCAAACGTCGCAAGTGCGGCACAGGCGTCGCCGGGTATCACGCCCGCATGCGTGGCTGCTGCGATGGCAGCTAACGCATTGAGCTGGTTGTGTACGCCAAGCAAGCCCCACTGCACGCGTCCCACGGCTTTGCCCTGGAACGACACGACAAAATCGTGCGGTGACCCGTCGGCCTGCCATTGAGCGCCATGGCCAAACCCTTGCAGGGATGACCAGCAGCCTTTGGCCAGGACACGGCCTAGCGCCTCATCGCCCGCGTTGGCAACGATCAAGCCCTGTGAAGGTACAGTACGCACCAGGTGATGAAACTGCTTCTCAATGGCTGCGAGGTCCTCAAATATATCGGCGTGATCAAACTCCAGATTGTTGAGGATCACGGTGCACGGCCGGTAGTGAATGAACTTGCTGCGCTTGTCGAAAAATGCGGTGTCGTATTCATCGGCCTCCACTACGAACGGGCGGCCTGAGCCGAGCCTGGCCGACACGCCAAAGTTCTGCGGCACGCCGCCTACCAGAAAACCCGGCTGCTGACCGCATGCCTGAAGAATCCACGCGAGCATGGAGGTGGTGGTGGTTTTGCCATGCGTACCCGCAACCGCCAGCACGTGCCGGCCGCTGAGCACATGCTCGGCCAGCCATTGCGGGCCACTGGTGTAGCGCAGGCTACTATCGTTGAGAATCACTTCCATCAACGCATTGCCGCGCGTGATGGCATTGCCGATCACAAACATATCGGGCTGCAATCTCAGCTGTGAGGCGTCGTACCCTTCGATCAACTCGATGCCCAGCGCCTGCAACTGGGTGCTCATCGGCGGATACACCTGTGCATCGCACCCCGTGACGCGGTGTCCGGCCTCCTTGGCCAAGGCAGCGATGCCGCCCATGAATGTGCCGCATATACCCAGAATATGAATGTGCATAAGCAAGAGATTTTAAGGACAGCGGTATGGCGCCTAAAATTCATATATGAGTTTGCGTGAAGAGATTGCCCGCCATGCGGCCTTGTTGATCGTCGATGAGGGCATGGAGTACGGTCCGGCCAAAGCCAAAGCGGTGAAGCAGTTGCGCCTCGGCCGGGTGCGCGACCCTGAGTTGCCCGATAACGACGAGATCGAGCAAGAGGTGCGCGATTACCTGCGAGAGTTAGACGACCCGGCGCATGCACGGGCGTTATCGGCCTTGCGCGCATCGGCTTTGCGGCTAATGGAAGAGCTAGCCGAGCATCGCCCACATTTGACCGGGGCAGTATGGCGGGGTACGGCTACCGAGCACAGCGACATACACATTCAGCTGTTTGATGACGACTCCAAGAGTATCGAGATTGCGCTGGCCAATCGCGGCATTGACTATGGGGTGTCTAGCAAGCCGCACTTTGCAGGCCGGCAACCGGTAGACATGCTGAGCTTCACGGTGCCCTGCGATTTGCCGCAACGCATAGCCATGGCACACCTGACGCTCTACAGCAGCCACGACGAACGCGGCGCGCTCAAGTCTGCCAGCAATGGCCTGCCCGACAGGGGCGATCTTGCGGCAGTTCGCCGCCTGCTGGCAGGGTGATTGGCTTCGAATATGCACAACTCAGACCGCCGTCGCTGGCTGCTTTATGCCGCCGGCGCTGCAGCGGCCGCCGGGGCCGGTGTTGCCTTGGGCATCTGGCGCACCACGCCTGTCCAGCCCGCCGCAGGTGCGGGAACACAGCTGCTGGCATATCTACAAAGCGACGGGCTGCAAACACCGAGCCAAACCCCATTCAAGTGGAAGGTAACCGGGAAAAGGCCATTGCTGGTGAACTTTTGGGCCACTTGGTGCCCGCCTTGCGTTGAAGAGATGCCCGATCTTGAGCGCATTTACCAGCAGAACTGCGCTAGTTCGGTGGTGGGTATTGCGATCGACAATGCGGCAAATGTGCAGGCGTTTCTGCGCTCTACCCCCGTAAATTACCCTATTATCCTGGCAGGGCTGGAAAGTAGTACCCTGATGCGATCGCTCGGCAACACCAGCGGTGGTCTGCCGTTCACAGTGCTGGTCTCACCCCATGGCGAAGTGGGCTTTCGTAAGATGGGAAAAACCAGCTTCGATGAGCTATCTGCATTGATTTGCAAATAAACTCATACAATTGTTGCCAAAACTTCGGTTTTCGCTCAGCAAAACTATAGACTTCTACTCCCAATGAGTGCTTCGCGCAATCCACTGACGACACCTGTCGATTGTTGAGAATTGCACCGACAAATGCAATGGGCTTGGCAAGCAGCCGGCTAGGTGTATCATCCGCGCTTCGGCTTGAGATACCGCATCGAGCACGCTTGCAAATGCCTGTTATTTGAATATTTTGCCTCGAAATAAACCAAGATAAGTGCGAGTTTGAATCAGTTGCCGCAGGAGCAGACATGGATCTTCGCAAGTTGAAAACGCTGATCGATTTGGTGTCAGAGTCCAATATTTCTGAACTCGAGATCACCGAAGCTGAAGGCAAAGTCCGTATTGTGCGCGGCGGCACTGCCGTCGCCACTGGCCAAACCATGATGCCCGCCAGCGCTGCGCACTTAGTCATGACTACGGCGCCAGTGGCCGCAGCGGCCGCGCCCGCTGCAATCACTCCCACTGCTGCGGCGCCCGCGGCCGAAGCTGGCGCCGCAGAGATCGGGCATATCGTCAAATCACCCATGGTGGGCACGTTTTACCGTTCATCGGCCCCGGGTGCCAAGCCATTTGTAGAGGTGGGGCAGGCTGTTAAAGAAGGCGACACGGTCTGCATCATCGAGGCGATGAAGATATTGAACGAGATCGAGGCCGACAAGACCGGCACCATCAAGCGCGTGTTGGCCGAGAACGGCCAGGCCGTCGAGTACGGCCAGCCCTTGTTCGAGATCGAGTAAGTTCCAAGCAACGCCCAAGCTTCAGACAGCACTTGCTGCGCCTGCTACTGTCTTGAGTCAGGCTTCGCCAACTTGGCACTGAGATGAATGATGTTCAAAAAGATACTGATCGCTAACCGCGGAGAAATCGCGCTTCGCATTCAGCGCGCCTGCCGCGAGCTGGGCATCAAGAGCGTGATTGTGTATTCCGAGGCCGACCGTGACGCGAAGTACGTGAAACTGGCCGATGAGGCCGTATGCATCGGTCCGCCTCCGTCTGCGCAAAGCTACCTGAACATGCCGGCCATTATTGCCGCTGCCGAGGTGACGGATGCAGAAGCGATTCACCCCGGCTACGGCTTCCTGAGCGAGAACGCCGACTTTGCAGAACGCGTGGAGCGCTCCGGGTTTGTGTTCATCGGCCCATCGCCTGAGTCGATTCGCATGATGGGCGACAAGGTATCGGCCAAGCAGGCCATGATTCGCGCCGGCGTGCCCTGTGTGCCCGGCAGCGAGGGCGCATTGCCCGAAGATCCGAAAGAGATCGTGCGCATTGCACGCTCGATTGGCTACCCGGTCATCATCAAGGCGGCTGGCGGCGGCGGCGGTCGAGGCATGCGTGTGGTGCACACAGAGGCCGCACTGATCAACGCCGTGACGACGACGCGCGCCGAGGCGCAAGCCGCGTTCAGTAACCCGTCGGTGTACATGGAGAAATTTCTCCAGCAGCCCAGGCATATCGAGTTTCAGGTGCTTGCCGACCAGTACCGTAACGCGGTATGGCTGGGAGAGCGAGATTGCTCGATGCAGCGGCGGCACCAGAAGATCATCGAAGAAGCACCAGCGCCCGGCATTCTGCGCAAGTACATCGAGCGCACCGGCGAGCGTTGCGCTGAAGCCTGCAAAAAGATTGGCTACCGCGGTGCGGGCACGTTTGAGTTCTTGTTTGAGAATAATGAGTTCTATTTCATCGAGATGAACACGCGCGTGCAGGTCGAGCATCCGGTGACGGAAATGATTACCGGCATCGACATCGTTCAGCAACAAATTCGTATCGCGGCCAAGGAGCGCCTGTCGTTCCGCCAACGCGACATCGTGCTCAAGGGCCACGCCATCGAGTGCCGTATCAACGCGGAAGACCCCTACAAATTCACTCCCAGCCCTGGCCGCATCACCATGTGGCACCCCCCGGGCGGGCCGGGTATACGTGTGGATTCGCATGCCTACACCAACTACTTCGTACCGCCCAATTACGACAGCATGATCGGCAAGGTGATCGCGTACGGAGATACGCGCGAGCAGGCGATTGCGCGAATGCGAATTGCTCTATCGGAGACGCTGGTAGAAGGCATTTCCACCAATGTAGCGCTACACCGCGACCTGATGCGCGATACAGGCTTTGCCCGCGGCGGCACCAGCATCCACTATCTAGAAGAGCAGCTTGCCAAGCGCAAGTAGATCATGCTGCAAAACCTTGTAGTGATCGTTCCCGGTGAGCAAGCTGAGGAGCTTTACGACGCGCTGGAAAACGCAGGCGCCTGCGCCATGCTGCTGGAGGACGCGAGCGCCGGAACGGCTGACGAGGCCCCGATGTTCGGCGAGCCCGGCAGCGCCAGTGAAGGCGGGGACGTGCGCTACTGGCACCGCTGCCGCATTACTGCCACCTATGACAGCCAACAGGCTGCCGTCGAGGGAGCCTTGCACTTGGTCAACGGCATGAGCTATGAGATCACCGACGTAATGGAGCAAGACTGGGTACGGCAGACGCAGTCGCAGTTTCCGCCGATCGAGGTGACGCCCAAGCTGTGGATCGTGCCTTCGTGGCACAAAACCGCGACCGTGCCCAACTTGCCCGAGGGTGCGATCGTGATTGAGCTCGACCCCGGCCTGGCCTTTGGCACTGGTAGCCACCCCACTACCCACATGTGCCTACAGTGGCTAGCAGCCAACCCGCCACGAGGCCAGTCGGTGCTGGACTACGGTTGCGGCTCGGGCATTCTTGCCATTGCAGCAGCCAAGCTGGGGGCACAAAGCGTGATGGGCGTGGACATTGCGCCCGATGCTGTGCAAGCTGCGCAGGCCAACGCACGCAACAATGCTGTACAAGTGCACACCGGCCTGCCTGATGCGGCACAAGGCAAGCGCTTCAATGTCGTTGTCGCCAATATCCTGTCAACTCCGCTCAAGCTGCTGGCGCCTGTGATTGCGGCTAACGTCGCAACCGGCGGAAGCCTCGTACTGTCGGGCATTCTCGACAGTCAAGCCGATGAATTGATTGCACACTACGCTCCCTATGCAGACTTACAGGCATGGCGCTCGCATGAGGGTTGGGTGTGCTTAGCGGGACGTGCGGCTAACGCTCCCTGATGCGCGCCTGAGCTAACTCTCGCTGCTCCCAATCGGTGCGGGTTGTGACTGCTCCGTGGCGCCGCGTATATCACGCCAAATTGCCATCAGGCGCTGCTTCCAGAACTTGAACTGTAGCCGCCAACTGTAGGCTTGCGCGGCAGCACGCATGTTAGGTGTGCCCGCTTTCAGTTCGCGCTGCAATGCAAGCGCTGCAGCCGGCACGCTGAGTGCCTCATCCAGCAAGTGGCTTCCCTGTACCTTATCGCCTGCCATGTAGGCTTGCCATGCCTGCATGATCAACGCTGCGGCCAGGTAGTTTGCTCCCCAGCCTTTCGGATACCTCTGCATTGCAATACGCGCCAGGCGCTCAGCCTCGGCATAGTCATCAAGATAGAGATGTACCTTGGCCGCATCGGCGATGCCGTGTACATCCAGCGGGTGCGCTTTTGCCAGTGCTTCATGCACATGTTGTGCTGCACGTGCTTTATCGCCTTTAGATTGTGCATACCAGGCCAAGGCGAGGCTTGATTCGCTAAACGCATTGGCGTGCGCCGGATCCTTTGATTTGCCCGGGTCTGCAGCTTCAGCCGTACGCGCCAGTTGGAGTACGCGCTCATGCCATGCAATTGCCGCTGGCGCATGATAAGGCTTGACCTCTTCCCGCTCCGCGGCCAAGCTTTGCTCAAGCATCGCATAGTTATACGCGAGCGCTGGCCACAGGCCATGCACCTTTGCAGCCCGATCAAGGTAGCTGCGGGCCTGGTCATGCTCCTTATCGAGTTGCTTCATGCGCCCCATGATGCGCAGGCCTTCGGCGTTATCGGGGTCGAGTTTCAGTGCACGCTCGGCGTACTCGTAGGCAAGCCCGCGATGCCTATCGAACTTCGCCCCCTCTGCACCACGCGCAATCGACAGCTCCAAACGCGAGCGCACCACCCATGCATCGGCGTTGTTCGGGTCAAGTTGCGAGGCCTCTTTAGCCAGGCGCGATGCCTCGCGCCAGCGATCTGGGTGTGCTCGAGGCCAGGTGTCAAGAAACAGCCGCGCCTCTTGCGCTTTGCGACCAGCATCGACCGCAGCCTCAGGGGTCACCGGTTGCGCAAACGCATGATTCGCTGCGGCAGCTGCCAGAGCAATTAGCGCTAGAAGCAAAAAATAGAAAACTCTAGATAACCAGTTGCCACCGCTCTGCATGCTGAACCCTGTAATGACTATGGATCAGGATCATGCAAGCTGTGCCCGCGCTGCACATTAGCAATGTGCCCAGGTTGCGCGATGGAGGCAAACAGCTTACGGGTATGCAACCACGCAGCGCAACTGTCTATATCGACTGGCTGGCGCTGATGGGCTTCAAACCCGCAGTGCTCAGTGCAGCTTTGGCGGACGGGCTAATCGTTTCGGGCGCAAATGCTCGCTTGACTTTGGTCTTTACCTCGGGCGAGATAGAGCCGTGCACCAATAATTGCTTGGTGGGTACATCGGAGACAGCTACAGCCTTGCCGCCTTGCCCCTTTCTCTTGCGAATGGTTTCTCACTGTTGAGCTGCCTCTGCTGGCGCGCAGATACTCTGCGAGTGATTCGTAGCTTGTATGGCTCGCAGAGAGATTGGTCTTGGAGTTCTATTCAATGCCAATGCGCAAGTCACTGGCATGAGTAACGCTAGCGGCTACGGTGGCCGTGAGGGCGATGGTCAATAGGCGAGAAGCGGTATTCATAGTTTTCTCTGTGTTGATCTATGCCTCGAATTAATGCTTACTGTGGACCTTAGAGCCCTGCAGCAATGCACTAGCCTTTATCAATAAGCAACGTGTGTTCTATGAGCCCGCCATGGTTACTCAGGGTACTCGGATTGTTCTGGTTACTACCGCCGCTCAATTGCGCACGCGCATGCATGCATGGCATGCGCACGTGACCAGTACACGCGCGATAAGCCTGCGCGCTCGCAATTCATACGGAGCACTAAGCGCGACATTCAATGCATGAATTAATTCGTCTTTCTTAAACCGTAGTTTCCAATCGATGCATGGCCGCCAGGTGGCCGCACGCTCGTAGCAAAGCATGTCGCTGCCACGTGACGGATTTGTCGTAGCATTCATCTGAAATTTTGTAATGCGCGTTTTGTAAGCCGCCGCTTGGAAACGTGCCGTTCCGGACGCCATTGACACGCCCATGAAACACGAAGGGTGGTGAGACGAATGCTTACTTGCACTTACTTATACTGTGCGTCATGCTCGTAACGCGTTGCCCAGCCTGTCTGAAAGCCTTCAAAGTGGTGAAGGATCAACTCAAGCTCAGCCAGGGCTGGGTGCGCTGCGGGCACTGCGGCGAGGTGTTTCATGCCGCGACACATTTTGTGCAGCGCGCGCCCACGCAGACCCCACAAGTAGCGGCGGAGGTGCAGCGCCCTGCGGCAGTGACTGCACCACCTTCTGCGCCAGCGGAGTCTATAGAGTCTGTTCAGTCCTCTAAAGGCCATAATACTCCTGCATCTAACATTCCTTCACTGGACATAGATAAACCAGATAATGAGTTACACTTATTGGAGTATTCAAGACATTCCCTTACCCCTCCGCCAGCAGAGCAAACCACTGGCCCGGCAGAAATCCCACTGAGCAATTTCGACGACGTCGATG
>CAYSMM010000027.1:7923-8692 GCA_964432095.1 uncultured Burkholderiaceae bacterium
CGCAGACACTGCTTCCTGACGACAGTGTGAGCGAGTCGCGCATTGCGCAGGGTGAAGAGTGGGACTCGGTCTGGCCGCTGCCAGCGGCCGCCAGTGCAGCTGCGCCCGGGGACGATGCATCGGCTCTTGCCGGCCCCACCACACAAGAGCAGTTCAGCGAGGCCAGCCGCCAGACGTTTACTGACAGTGAGTTGCGTGATGCCAGCCGTATCATGACGCGTTCGGCCTCTGACCTGCAAGACGACTCCGACTCACCTAGCGCAGTGGATGTGGCGCGCATGTCGGCACTTATCGACACTTCCGACCCTGCTGAAGACAGCCGCAAGCGCAAGCGCCGTAAGAAGGCCAGGAGGCCGCAGGCGGCTAGCAGCACCTCATGGGCCGTACAGGCGGCGCCTGGGTTCGTGAGGGCAGCCGATCGTGCAGCGCGCTGGCGTAGCACTCCGGTGAGGGCTGCGCTGTCGTTGGTGCTGGTGGCTGCCGTGGTAACCGCGCTGCTGCAGGCCGCGTTTTACTTTCGCGAATCTCTGGTGCTGCGCTGGCCTGAGTCCAAACAGTACCTGGTGATGCTGTGCGAGCATGCGGGTTGCCAATTAGAGCCGGTGCAACGCATCGAGGCCGTAGCCATCGAGAGCTCGTCGCTGGTGAAACAGAGCGACGATTTGTACGAACTCAACATCTTGCTACGCAATCAACTGTCACTGGCCAACAGGCTGCCGCATATCGAGCTGACCCTGCAAGATCTCGCCAGCATGCCTGTCACGCGCAA
>CAYSMM010000027.1:8702-13783 GCA_964432095.1 uncultured Burkholderiaceae bacterium
CATCGAGCCCACGGCCTACGCGCTTGCGCCGCGCGACCTGAACGTAGGCATCGCGGCGCGAGGCGAGTACCGCGCGACGCTGCGCATCAGCACGCAAGGCGCACCCGTTCTGGGGTTCAAGCTTGATCTGTTCTTTCCCGACCAGACCGCCAGCACCTCGCCTTGAAGCACCTGCGACAAGAGCGACAAAAGGATCCTCATGCCTGCCATCATCTGCGGCTCACTCGCTTTCGACACCATCTCTGTGTTTCCCGGCCGCTTTGCCGAGCACATCCTGCCCGACAAGGTGCACATGCTCAACGTGTCATTTCTTGTGCCGCAGATGCGACGCGAATTTGGCGGCTGCGCCGGCAACATTGCCTACACCTATCGCCTACTGGGTGGCGATCCTATTGTGGTGGCAGCCATCGGTGAAGATGGCGGCCCGTATCTCGATCGATTCACGCGCCTGGGCATTGCCACTGATCACGTGCTGCAGGTGTTGGGCAGCATGACGGCGCAGGCCTACCTGATGACGGATGAAATGAACAATCAGATCACTTCGTTTCACCCGGGAGCAATGGCAAGCGCGCACGATATTGCCGTGCCCTCGCACTTCAAAGGCGCGCTGGCCATGCTGTCGCCCGACGGCAAGCAGGCCACCGTTACGCATGCACGGCAATGCGTATCGCATGGCATCGACTATGTGCTCGACCCCGGTCAAGGCATACCCATGTTTAGCAGCGAGGAGATTGCCAGCCTGATTGCCGATGCGAAGTATGTGATCGCCAACGACTATGAGGCGCAGTTGATCAGCGACAAACTTGGCGATCGGCAACTCGCATGGGCCGAGCGCAAGGCTGGCGCCATTGTCACTCGCGGCGAGCACGGTTGCCAGGTGTGGGACGGGCAGCGCTGGCATGAGGTGCCTACGCTCAAGCCAAGCGCGATTGTTGATCCTACTGGCTGTGGCGATGCGTTTCGCGGCGCCTTGCTCTGGGCACTAGAGCAAGGGTATTCATGGCTCGATGCGGCACGCTTTGGCAACATCGCCGGCAGCCTGAAGATCAGCCGTCAAGGCGGACAGAACCACTTGATTGATGCAGAGCAGATTCTCAGCACCTATCAGCGACATTACGCTTGATGCACCTTCAACACGCCATGATCAGTTGCACAGACTGCCCAATTAAACGGATAGTGGGCGGCGCGAGCGACTGGATGAAAGTCATATACTCAATGAAGTAATCAACCTTTTCAGCTATTCAGTAGTGAAGCGAATCTTGTATACTTAGATAAGTATTAGTGCTTCAAGAGAAGAAAAAGCCTGAGCGGTTGCCCGCTCAGGCTTGAGCGAGACCAAGTCTCCGATTACGGCTTGTTGCCGGTCGGGAAAGGCCAGGCTGCTTGCGGATTCAGCGCTGTAGCAGCAGCCGGCGCAGGCGCGGCGGCAGCTTTGGCAGCAGGCTTCTTCGGCGCAGCTTTCTTTTTGGCAGCTTTTTTAGCGGCCGGTTTTTTGGCAGCTTTCTTCGCAGCAGGCTTTTTCTTCGCTGCTGGCTTCTTAGCTACCTTCTTGACAGCCTTCTTAACAGCCTTTTTAGCTACCTTTTTGGCTGCAGGCTTTTTAGCAGCAGCTTTCTTGGCGGCCGGCTTTTTGGCAGCAGCTTTTTTGGCTGCGGGCTTCTTGGCGGCTACCTTTTTGGCTGCGGGCTTTTTAGCTGCTGCCTTTTTGGCGGCGGGCTTTTTAGCTGCAGGTTTCTTGGCGGCCTTTTTAGCGGCCGGTTTTTTCGCAGTTGCCATTTCAATCTCCTTGTACAAGGTTGATGTTGCTGCCCGGCCGGTGCGAAGCGGCCGAGACAGGTTCGCGGCGATACTTGCGCTGCGAACTCAGTGCTCCCGGCCGCTTCTGTGTCGGCAGCCGTGGAATGCGGTTAGCCGGGCGCAGCGCGCCTGGCTGAATGTGGAAAAGCAAGGATTGCAAGACACGCAGCGGATGCCCCGCCGGCCGGCGGCTGCGGACCTTCAACGTGCGGCGTCCCGTCTGCAAAACGAATGGCGCCAACATCAGCGAAGTTGATTCACGGCGACTATGCAATCATGTTCCTTAAGTTGATGGCCCTTAATAGCGGCAATGCCCAGGCATGGTGTGCTGCTCACTCCCAGGACAAAGCGCCACCAGATTGGTACTCGATCACACGCGTCTCGAAGAAGTTGCGCTCCTTCTTCAAGTCAATCATTTCGCTCATCCACGGGAAGGGGTTTTCCTCGTTGGGGAACATCGGCTCCAGCCCGATCTGCTGCGCGCGCCGGTTGGCCACATAACGTAGATAACCCTTGAACATGGATGCATTCAAGCCCAACACGCCGCGCGGCATGGTGTCCTCGGCGTACCTGTATTCCAGTTCCACTGCCTTTTGAAACAGAACATTGAGCTCCTGCTTGAACTCAGCAGTCCACAAGTGCGGGTTCTCAAGCTTGATCTGGTTGACCAGGTCAATGCCGAAATTACAGTGCATCGACTCGTCACGCAAAATGTACTGATACTGCTCAGCCGCACCTGTCATCTTGTTTTGGCGCCCCATGGCCAAAATCTGCGTGAACCCGACGTAGAAGAACAGCCCTTCCATCAAGCAGGCAAACACGATGATGGAGCGCAACAATTCCTGATCATTACGTACCGTACCGCCAAACGCCGAGGTTTTGAAGTTCGGGTCGGTCAGCGTATCGATGAACGGGATAAGGAAATCGTCTTTCTCGCGAATCGACGCAACCTCGTGATAGGCATTGAAGATTTCACTCTCGTCCAGGCCGAGAGACTCTACGATGTACTGGTAGGCATGCGTGTGGATCGCCTCTTCAAACGCCTGGCGCAGCAAGAACTGCCGGCATTCCGGCGCGGTGATGTGCCGGTAGGTGCCGAGAACGATGTTGTTGGCCGCTAAAGAATCGGCTGTGACGAAAAAGCCGAGGTTACGCTTGATGATGCGTCGCTCGTCTTCGGTCAACCCATTCGGGTCTTTCCAAAGCGCAATGTCGCGGTTCATGTTGATCTCTTGCGGCATCCAGTGATTGGCGCACGCATTGAGATATTTGTCCCACGCCCACTTGTAGGCGAACGGCACCAACTGGTTGACGTCCGTAGTGCCGTTGATGATGCGCTTGTCGGATGCGCGCACGCGCGTGTTCGCAGTGGCTTTCTGCGAGTGCGCTGTAGCCCCCACAATGGCGCCGTCATTCAGCACACGTGGAGTAGACTTTGCGCTCACCGCTTGCGGCGTGCCCGCCAACACAGCAGCTTGCAATTGCAGACTGGGTGAGCCAGATAAATCAACCGAGGGGGCGAGTGTTGCCCCGCCTTGCTGCATAGGCATTTGCGGTTGAACTGCTACAGGTTCGTCATCCCAACTCAGCATGACATACATCCTTAGTGTGATTATTTGCGAATTGCCTCATGAACACAATAGATATGTAGGCATTCACTAACTGTTTAACTCAAATTCGTTGCGAAATCGCAATGTTCAGGTATGGTAGGGCGAGTATGAGATGTGGAGTATTGAGTGCCTAGTATCGAGTGGGGAGTATCCCAAACTAAGCTACCGGACGACGGGATACACGGCCAGACACACTACTCAGCACGCCCGACGCCCTTACTGGCATGCCTCACATTCTTCGTAGCCAGCATCGCCCGGCTTGAGAGTACACACCTGGCCTACTACCTCAGGCTCAGGCAGCGCTGCGGCCATTGCACCACTGCCGGAATCGGCTGACGGTACTGCATTCAAGGCGCCGGACTTTACTGTGCTCTTCTCAGCATGGGTGGCGCCAATGGTGCGCAGGTAGTAAGTTGTCTTGAGGCCGCGCAGCCACGCTAGCTTGTACGTCTCATCCAGCTTCTTGCCCGACGCACCGGACATGTAGATATTCAGTGACTGCGCCTGGTCAATCCACTTTTGACGACGTGCGGCTGCCTCGATCACCCAGGTTGTATCAACTTCAAACGCGGTGGCATAAAGCTGCCTTAAATCTGCAGGGACGCGATCGACTTTTTGCAGGCTGCCGTCGTAGTGCTTGAGATCCATCACCATCACGTCGTCCCAAAGCCCACGCTCTTTCAGATCGCGAACAAGGTACTGATTGACCACCGTGAACTCACCCGACAGGTTGGACTTGACGAACAGATTCTGGAACGTGGGCTCGATGCAAGCCGAGGCACCAATGATGTTGGATATGGTTGCGGTCGGTGCAATCGCCACACAATTACTGTTGCGCATGCCATGGGCCGCAATACGCTGTCGCAGCGCAGGCCAATCCATGGTCTCGGATGTATCCACCTCAACATAGCCGCCGCGCTGATCGGCCAAAAGCTTGAGTGAGTCTTGCGGCAAGATGCCGCGATCCCACAATGAGCCGCGATAACTGCTGTAGCGGCCCCGCTCTTGCGCCAGCACCGTAGACGCCCAGTAGGCGTAGTAGCACACAGCCTCCATGGAACGGTCGGCAAACTCCACCGCCTCCTGGCTGCCATACGGCACACGCAACATATGCAGGCAATCCTGGAACCCCATGATGCCCAGACCCACCGGACGATGGCGAAGATTGGAGTCCCGCGCCTTCTTGACAGCGTAGTAATTGATGTCGATCACGTTGTCCAGCATGCGCATGGCCGTATTGATGGTGCGCTTGAGCTTGTCGTGATCAAGTTTGCCGTTAACGATATGCGCAGCGAGATTCACCGAGCCCAGGTTACACACCGCAATCTCGGTGTCGCTGGTGTTGAGCGTGATCTCGGTACACAGGTTGGAACTATGAACCACGCCGATATGCTGCTGCGGGCTGCGTACGTTGCAAGCGTCTTTGAAAGTGATCCACGGATGCCCGGTCTCAAACAGCATCGTCAACATCTTGCGCCACAAATCGGTGGCTGGCACTTTCTTGAACAGCTTCAGATCGCCGCTGGCAGCACGCTGCTCGTAGCGAAGATAAGCCTGCTCGAAATCAACTCCGAACTTGTCGTGCAGATCTGGACAATCCGCCGGCGAGAAGAGCGTCCACTCTTTCTTCTCCATCACCCGCTTCATGAACAGGTCGGGAATCCAGTTCGCGGT
>CAYSMM010000028.1:0-13511 GCA_964432095.1 uncultured Burkholderiaceae bacterium
GCGCAACCTTGCCAAGGTTGAGGTCGCGAGTTCGAGACTCGTTTCCCGCTCCAGTATTCAAAGGGAAGCTCTTGCTTCCCTTTATCTTTTGTCAGCTTGTGTGAGGCTTTGTGCGGCTCAGTCGAGCCTAGGCGTTCTGCACGGGCCTGTGCAAGCAGATAGAATGTCGATGTTGGTTAGGTTGGCTCGCAGGACCAGCACAGTACCAAGGCGCGGTAGCAAAGCGGTTATGCACCGGATTGCAAATCCGTGTAGGTCGGTTCGACTCCGGCCCGCGCCTCCAAATTTCGGCCCCGCCCATGCGGGGCCTTTTCGTTGAGTGCGTTGTGATGCATATTTGCGCAGCAGGCCTGCGCGATGGGGCACAATGCCTGAAACGGAATGGATGATAGGCCCGGATGGCGAAATAGGTAGACGCAGCGGACTTAAAATCCGCCGCCGACGAGAGAAGGCGTACCGGTTCGATTCCGGTTCCGGGCACCAGTTGAATGTGAATAAGGCTTGCGTTTGGCGAGTACCGGATTGGATGGCCTCCGGGCAGGAGGAGTGTTGATCATGAGTCAGTACGAAACACCATTTGAGATTCACGTGCATGGCGATATTGCACTGCGTGCCGGCACGAGCTTGGAGCAAGTACAGGAGACGCTCAAGCCGCTATGGGCTTACACGGGCGCACGCACCCTGGCGCAAGCATCTGCGAGTGCGTATCACGAGGAGCCCGGTATTCGCTTTGACGCAGCAAGCGCGCTACTGCAAATGTGCTGGACGGTCGGTGGTGATCTGGATTTTCGCCAGTCGATCGAGGAGATGTGTCTCGGCCTCAACGAGCTGGCAGCGAAGGGTGCCGCCATCGAGGTGTCGTTTCACGACATGGCGTTTGACGAGGAGGATGCCGGCCCGGACGAGCATGCCCGCGACGACTTTCTGATGATGTTCGTCGGCCCCACGCCCGAGGCCATCTTGCAGGTACAGCGCGATATGCTTGCAGACGACGTGATGCGTGTGATGGAGCGTCACTTCGACCCTGCCGAGCTCACAGGTGTTGTCGCGGAGATCGACAAACTGTTTACAGCGCGTTTGCAGTCGCTGACCGAGTCGCTGCAGTTGGGCCGTAAACCGTCTGTGGGAGGGGCTGCCTCAAACCACGGCGGGCCAAGACGCCCGCGCCATTTGCATTAGGCTTATTACGCCTATTGAGATAGATACTGCTTTCTGTATACAACCTTTACTGTTTTCCTGCATTGCTGAAAAGGATATATACATAATTGAGTATCAATCATTCTGGACACTAAAGCACCTTGGCTATGGCCTGTGCCACGTAATCGATATTCTTGCTGTTGAGCGCTGCCACACAAATGCGCCCGCTGCTGACCGCGTAAATACTGAACTCTTTTTGCAGCCGCTCCACCTGTGCCGCCGATAAGCCCGAGTAGCTGAACATGCCGGTTTGTTTGCGCACGAACTCAAAGTCATGTGACGAAGCCAGCGCTTTGAGTTTGTCCACCAATGCGTGGCGCATGGCCTTGATGCGGTTGCGCATCTGCGCGAGTTCGTCCTCCCATTGCTGGCGCAACACAGGACTGGCCAGGACCGTGGCTACGAGTTGCGCGCCGTGCGTAGGTGGATTGCTGTAGTTGGTGCGGATGACGCGCTTGAGCTGACTCAGCACGCGTGAGCATTCGTCTTTGCTCTGGCACACCACGCTCAAGGCGCCTACGCGCTCGCCGTACAGGCTGAAGCTCTTGGAGAAACTCGTGGACACGAACATTGTCAAGCCGCTGTCGAGGAACAGCCGTACGGCGTAGCCGTCGGCATCCAGCCCTTCGCTGAAGCCTTGATAGGCCATGTCGAGAAAGGGCACCAGACCGCGCTCGTGCATTACCTGCAGCACAAGCCGCCATTGCTCCTGCGTCAGGTCGTAGCCAGTGGGGTTGTGGCACACGGCATGCAGCACCACAATGCTGCCGGCAGGCGCGGCGATCATATCTTCGAGCATCCCACCGAAATTCACTCCTTTGAGTGACGCGTCGTAGTAGCGGTAGGTTTTCACAGCAAAGCCGGCGTTCTCAAACAGCGCGCGGTGGTTCTCCCACGAAGGGTCGCTGATATACACCGTAGCATCGGGGCTTACACGCTTTAAAAAATCTGCGCCGATCTTCAGGCCCCCCGTGCCGCCTAAGGCTTGCACGGTAGCAATGCGACCGCCTGTTACTGCCTCGTGGCTGGAGCCAAACACCATGTGCTGAACGGCCTTGTCATAGTCGGCGATACCGTCGATAGGTAGGTAACCGCGGGCCTTGTGTTGCGCTACCAGCTCGCCTTCTGCAGTTTGTACGCATTGCAAAAGCGGCAGTTTGCCGTTGTCGTCGAAGTACACACCCACACCAAGGTTGACTTTGTTGACATTGGTGTCGGCGGCAAAGGCCTCGTTGATGCCTAGAATCGGATCGCGCGGGGCCATATCCACGCTTGCAAGCAAAGATGTAATCATCATATTGTCGGGAAAATGGTTGAGCTGAGTGTGGCTGCGCAGCAGCTAACGCAGCAGTAGAGTACGCTTGCGATTTTAGCGATGCGTAAAAGTGCCCACTTAGGGCATGCAATGCCGTGTTTGCATCACTTTATGCTGCGATACACCAGTACATAGCCACAACACCTCACGATCATGGTCAATGCCGTAGAAGCCGTTGCCGCAGTAGAACCCGCGCTGGACGAGAACTGCTTCGTGAGCTTTGCGGGCTCACCGTTTCACCTCTACCAGCCGTACCCACCGGCGGGCGATCAGCCTGCCGCTATTGCGGGTTTGGTAGAGGGCATTCAGGATGGTTTGATGTACCAAACCCTGCTGGGCGTCACTGGCAGCGGCAAAACCTTCACTATGGCCAATGTGATCGCGCGGCTTGGCCGACCGGCTATCGTGTTTGCACCCAACAAAACGCTGGCGGCGCAGTTGTACAGCGAGTTTCGTGAGTTCTTCCCTAAGAATGCGGTGGAGTACTTCGTGAGCTATTACGACTACTACCAGCCCGAGGCATATGTGCCGCAGAAGGATTTGTTCATCGAGAAAGACAGCGCGATCAACGAGCATATCGAGCAGATGCGTTTGAGCGCTACCAAGAGCTTGCTGGAGCGGCGCGACGTGGTGATCGTCGCAACGGTCAGTGCGATTTACGGTATTGGTAACCCGGCCGACTACCATGCCATGATCATGACACTGCGCGTAGGTGACAAGATGGGACAGCGCGATGTGATAGCGCAGCTCGTACGCATGCAGTACACGCGCAACGAGGTGGACTTCGGTCGCGGCACCTTTCGCGTGCGAGGCGACACCATCGACGTGTTTCCGGCTGAGCATTCAGAGCTGGCCATTCGCATCGAACTGTTTGACGACGAGGTCGAAAGTCTCACATTGTTTGATCCGCTCACGGGCCGTACGCGGCAGAAAATTCCACGTTTTACGGTGTACCCATCTTCGCACTATGTCACTCCGCGCGCCACTGTGCTCAAGGCGCTGGAGGGTATCAAGCAAGAGCTGCGCGAGCGCGTGGACTTTTTCGTCAAAGAGGGCAAGCTCGTCGAAGCGCAGCGGCTTGAGCAGCGCACACGGTTCGACTTGGAGATGCTGCAGGAAGTCGGTCATTGCAAAGGCATCGAGAACTACACCCGGCATTTATCAGGCGTGCCACCCGGTACGCCGCCATCCACGCTAGTGGACTATTTGCCACCTGACGCACTGATGTTTCTGGACGAGTCGCACGTACTCATCGGCCAGCTCAACGGCATGTACAACGGCGACCGAGCGCGCAAGCAAACCCTGGTGGACTACGGCTTTCGCCTGCCCTCGGCGCTGGACAACCGGCCGCTGAAGTTTGAGGAGTTCGAGCGCAAGATGCGCCAAGTGATGTTCGTGTCGGCCACGCCCGCCGACTATGAGAAGCAGCATTCCGATCACACTGTCGAGCAGGTGGTGCGCCCCACCGGGCTAGTCGATCCCGTGCTGCACGTACGGCCCGCGAAGAACCAAGTGGACGATTTGCTCGATGAGATTCGCGCGCGCGTACAGGCGCGCGAGCGCGTGCTCGTCACCACGCTCACCAAGCGCATGGCCGAGCAACTGACGGATTACCTGGCAGACAATGGCGTGAAGGTGCGCTATCTGCACAGCGACATCGACACGGTGGAGCGTGTAGAGATTTTGCGGGATCTGCGGCTGGGCGCATTTGACGTGCTCGTGGGCATCAACCTGCTGCGTGAGGGGCTGGATATCCCCGAAGTGTCGCTGGTAGCGATTCTGGATGCCGACAAAGAAGGTTTCTTGCGTGCCGAGCGTTCACTCATTCAAACCATTGGCCGCGCTGCGCGTAACGTCAATGGCACCGCTATCCTTTACGCCGACGCCATAACCGACAGCATGCGCAAGGCCATCGATGAGACCACGCGCCGCCGTAACAAGCAGATCGAGTTCAACACACAGCATGGCATCACGCCGCAGACTGTGACCAAGCAGGTGCGTGATTTGATCGACGGCGTGTACTCCGCCAAGTCGGGTCGCGACGATGCAAAGGCCGAGATCGAGCGTGCCAGGATGGAGGACATGAGCGAGAAGGATCTGGCCAAAGAGATCAAACGGCTCGAGAAGCAAATGCTCGAACACGCGAAGAACCTGGAGTTTGAGAAAGCCGCCCGCGTACGTGACCAGTTGGCTACGTTGCGTGAGGCGGCGCTTGGTGGGGCTGGGCATGACAACATCTTGCCCATCACAGCAGCAAAGCCATAATGCGCAAGCCTCACACCTCGGTACTGTTCGTATGCATGGGTAATATCTGCCGCAGCCCTACGGCTGAGGGCGTGATGCGCAAACTCGTGGCCGATGCAGGCTTGCAGCATGTGTTTCACATCGACTCTGCCGGCACGCATGAGTATCACGTAGGTGAGCCGCCCGACCCTCGCAGTCAGTGGCATGCAGCAAAGCGTGGCTACGATTTGAGCGGTCTGCGCGCCCGGACGGTGATAGACGCAGACTTTGAGCGTTTCGACTACTTACTGGCCATGGATTGGGACAATCTGCACCTTTTGCAGGCTCAATGCCCTAAAGAGTATATAGCAAAGACTGCACTGCTTATGTCTTATGCAAGCCGATACTCCTCGCCTGTAGTGCCTGATCCGTACTACGGCGGAGAGCGCGGGTTTGAAGAAGTGCTGGACTATACCGAGGACGCCTGCCGAGGCTTACTCACGCGGCTGCAAACCCGACTGCCAGCTCGCGAGTGAGTTGCGCCGCAGGTAGGGCCTTGCAGCCGCTCGCGTTTTGCCCGGCCCATAGCGGAGAGAAGTCGCCTCTGCCTTGCGCTTCGGCCCTGGCGCGCAGCGGTGCAATGGCTGCGGTGGCCAGCGGGAATTCCTGCACGTCAGCGTTGATCGGCTTAAGCTCGCGCATCAAGCGGTTGACTATGCCGCGAGCCGGCCGGCCAGTGAACAGGTTAGTCAGTGCTGTGACATGCAACGCCGGGTTGCGCGCGCTGTGCTCGAGTGCGGCGCGATGTATGGCACTCGTCGTGGCTTCCGGGCACAGCATGTAAGCCGTGCCGATCTGCACGCCGCTTGCGCCCAGCGCCAGCGCGGCACGCACGCCTTGGGCATCGGCAATGCCGCCCGCGGCGATCACCGGCACCTGCACGGCCAGCACGATTTGCGGCAGCAAGGCGAACGTTCCCAGTTGCTTAGGCAACTCATTCCTCCAGTGCCCGCCCAGAAACACGCCGCGGTGGCCGCCGGCCTCGAGCCCTTGCGCGATGACCGCATCAGCGCCATGGGCCTCTAACCATTGCGCTTCGGCCACCGTCGTCGCTGAAGACAGCACCCATGCGCCCCAAGACTTCACGCGCGCCAGCAAATCGGGCGCTGGCAGTCCGAAATGAAAGCTCACGACCGGCGGCTTGAATTCCTGCAGCACATCCGCCGCCTCATGTGTGAAAGGCGCGCGGCCCGGCCCGGAGGGCAGAGTGGCGGCATCGATACCGTACTCTGCGTAATAAGGCGCAAGCGCCGCACGCCAGGCTGCTTCACGCGCAGCGTCAGGCTCCGGTGGAATATGGCAGAAGAAGTTGACGTTGTAGGGCTTGCTTGTACCGCGTGTGATGGCTTGCAGCTCGGTACGCAACTGCTCGAGACTGAGCATTGCGGCTGGCAATGAGCCCAGGCCGCCCGCCTCGCACACGGCGATGGCCAGCGCGCTGCCTTGCACGCCTGCCATGGGCGCTTGAATCAACGGCAGGGCGGTGCTGAGAATCGTGGTGAGCTTTTGCATCAGGATCATCAATCTTGTGAGCGTGCAGCCCCCAAGCCTACGCAGCACGGGTGGGACCCTGTTGAGCCTCGGCAAAGATAGCACGGTTGGCGTTGGCTGGCTGACTCGGGCTTGTAGTGTGGAGTGAGGGGCATTTGCCTGCTGCTGCCGTCAGTGCCTTGGAGTGACTCACCAACAGCCTTACTCTGTGCAGCAAAGCATGATCACTGCAATTCACGGATAGATGAGCTACGTAAACTCATGGCAGTAAAGCGGATCGATCGCAGTCAAGCAGGCAGAGTGGCCGAGCTTGTTTCCTGTCAAACCCCACTGTGCACTTTGTGGATAGCCGCCAGTTCAGTCGTCATATCCAGAAGTACCATTTTTGACAAACAACATTGCCAGAATTGATTTGCAACTTTGTCTAGGACAAAGTATCTTTGATCTTGACGGGTTTACTGGGATTAATTAAACTTGAGTAAAACTGTCAAGTAATAACAAGCCTCTCTCTCGCAACCCCCACGCCCGTAAGGGCAAGGAGCTACGTATGCGCCTCACTACGAAAGGCCGTTTTGCCGTGACAGCGATGATCGATCTGGCCATGCGCAACCACCTCGGCCCAGTCACCTTGGCTGGCATCAGCCAGCGTCAGAACATTTCGCTGTCTTACCTCGAGCAGTTGTTTGGCAAGTTGCGACGTCATGAACTGGTGGATTCGGTTCGTGGCCCCGGTGGTGGCTATAGTCTTGCGCGCAAGGCCGAAGACTTGACTGTGGCCGACATTATCGTTGCCGTGGACGAGCCGATCGACGCCACGCAGTGCGGCGGCAAGGAAAACTGCCACGGCCCCAACAGCGGCCGCTGCATGACGCATGACCTGTGGGCTTCGCTCAACTCGCGCATGATCGAGTTCCTTGACTCAATATCGCTCAAGGATCTGGTGGAACAAAATCTCGCCAAGGGCTACGTCGTCGAAACGCACGCTCCGCGCAAGATGGCGATCTCGCCGCAACCGGTGGTCAAACCGATCAAGGTCAACGCCCCGAACTCCGTGTTTGCCCTTGCTCAGCGTATGGGTTAGCTGGGCGCGGTAAACTCTTGAGTAGATTACTCAGATATTCACCACGATGAGCCAGACTCCGCATTTCCCCATCTACCTGGACTATGGCGCCACCACGCCGGTAGACCCGCGTGTTGTGGACAAAATGCTGCCATATCTGCGGGAAAACTTCGGTAATCCGGCCTCTCGCAGCCATGCCTACGGCTGGGAGGCGGAGAAGGCGGTGGAAGAGGCGCGTGAGCACGTGGCGGCACTTATCGGTGCCGACCCTCGTGAGATCGTGTGGACGAGTGGTGCCACTGAAAGCACCAACCTGGCCATCAAGGGTGCGGCAGCGTTCTACAAGTCGCGCGGCAAGCATCTGATTACGCTGAAAACTGAGCACAAAGCCACGCTGGACACCATGCGCGAGCTGGAGCGTCAGGGGTTCGACGTCACCTACCTGGACGTGCAGGAGAACGGCCTGCTCGACATCGAGGCGTTCAAGGCTGCGATCCGGCCCGACACCATCCTCGTGTCGGTGCTGCTGGTCAACAATGAGATTGGCGTCATTCAGGACGTACCAGCCATAGGCGCGATTTGCCGCGACAAGGGCATCATCTTGCACGTGGACGCGGCGCAAGCCACCGGTAAGATGCATATCGACCTGGCCACTTGGCCTGTCGATCTGATGAGCATGTCGGCGCACAAAACCTATGGTCCCAAGGGCGTGGGTGCGCTGTTCGTGCGTCGTAAGCCGCGCGTGCGAATCGAGGCGCAGATGCACGGTGGCGGGCATGAGCGCGGCATGCGCTCGGGTACGCTGGCCACGCATCAGATTGCGGGCATGGGCGAGGCGTTTCGAATTGCCAAGGTTGAGATGGGTGCGGAGATCGAGCGCATCCGCATGCTGCACAACAAATTTCTGGCGGGAATTCAGGATATCGAGCAGGTGTTCATCAATGGTGATATCGAACGCCGCGTGCCGCATAACCTGAATGTCAGCTTCAATTACGTCGAGGGC
Organism: uncultured Burkholderiaceae bacterium; assembly: GCA_964432095.1. GTDB lineage: Bacteria > Pseudomonadota > Gammaproteobacteria > Burkholderiales > Burkholderiaceae_C > CAYSMM01. The sequence goes on from CAYSMM010000028.1 coordinate 8,350, forward strand.
GAATCGCTCATCATGGCCGTCAAGGGGCTGGCCGTGTCTAGCGGCTCAGCTTGCACCAGTGCCACGCTAGAGCCCAGTTATGTGCTGCGCGCCTTGGGCCGCAGTGACGAGCTGGCGCATTCATCGCTGCGCATGACGATAGGCCGCTTCACCAAAGAAAGCGACATCGACTACGCAGTGAGCTTGCTCAAAGAAAAAGTGGCCAAGCTGCGCGATTTGTCGCCGCTGTGGGAGATGTATAAAGACGGCATAGATTTAAATACCATCCAGTGGGCTGCGCATTAGTATCAGTTCCAGATGGCTCGGGGCCGTGATAACGAAAGCATTAATACTTTTCTGACTATCATGCCGTTACTGGTCTGTATAAAAGCAGCAACGGTATTGTACGTATGGGAGTATCAAGCTTTCGTTCTGTAGGAGAGTTGATATGGCATACAGCGACAAAGTGATCGATCATTACGAGAACCCGCGCAATGTAGGCACCTTTAGCAAGGATGATCCCGGCGTAGGTACCGGCATGGTGGGTGCCCCGGCATGTGGGGACGTGATGAAGTTGCAAATCAAGGTCGGCGCAAACGGCGTGATTGAAGACGCACGCTTCAAGACCTACGGCTGCGGCTCGGCCATTGCCTCGTCCTCGCTGGTCACCGAATGGGTGAAGGGCAAGACGCTGGACGAAGCTGCTAGCATCAAGAACACGCAGATCGCCGAGGAGCTGGCGCTGCCGCCGGTGAAGATTCACTGCTCCATCCTGGCCGAAGATGCGATCAAGGCCGCTGTCGCAGACTACAAAGCCAAGCATACCCAGCCTGCAAAGCAGGCGGCTTGAAGAGGTGCATATGTCCGTCACTATGACAGAAAAAGCCGCGATGCATGTGCAACGCTACATTGCCAAGCGGGGCAAGGGCGTAGGCGTGCGGCTCGGCGTCAAAACCACAGGTTGCTCGGGCCTTGCGTATAAGCTTGAGTTTGTGGACGAAGTGCTGCCCGAAGACCAGCTTTTCGAAAGCTACGGTGTCAAGCTGATGATAGATCCCAAAAGCCTCGCGTATCTCGACGGCACAGAGCTAGACTACGTGCGCGAGGGTTTGAATGAAGGCTTCAAGTTCAACAACCCCAAAGAGAAAGACCGTTGCGGCTGCGGCGAAAGCTTTCGCGTTTAACTTCCACCGCCGCACGGCAAAGGGGGCTTGCACGCAAGCCCCTTTTTGTTGACCCAAGATGAATATTCAGGCTGATCACTTTCAACTGCTGGGGATGGACGCGCGATTTGCGATTGACGCCGCTGCGCTTGACACTGCCTACCGCGCGTTACAGGCGCAAGTGCACCCCGACAGGGTTGCGGCCGCCTCCGATGCCGACAGGCGCGTGGCCATGCAGTGGTCGCTGCGCGCCAACGAGGCCTACAAAACCCTGCGCGATCCGCTCAAGCGTGCAGCCTACCTATGCGAGCTGAACGGCGCAGCCATCCATGCGCACGACAACACGGCCATGCCGGCAGAGTTCTTGATGCAGCAAATGCAATGGCGCGAATCGCTTGAAGAGGCGCACACCGAGGGCGAAATTGCAGCGCTAGAGTCACAGGTGCTGGCCGCGCGGCGCAGCGCACTCGCGCGGCTGCAACAGCTGCTTGATGTCGAGCGCAATTACACTGCTGCAACGCAGGAGGTGCGTGCGTTGATGTTCATCGACAAATTCGCTGACGAAGTGGCGCAGGCCGCCGAGCAGCGTAATTCATAGCCGCGCGCTCACTATGGCTTTGCTGCAAATCTCCGAACCCGGCGCGTCACCCGATCCGCATGCCAAGCGGCTGGCGGTGGGCATCGATCTGGGCACCACGCATTCGCTGGTGGCCGTGGTGCGCAGCGGCGTGGCGCAGTGCTTACCGGACGAGCAAGGTCGCGTGCTGATGCCGTCGGTCGTGCGTTACGCGCCAGAGGGCAAACGGCAATTCGGCGATGAGGCGCAGGCGCAGCGTGTGAGCGATCCACGCAACACCATCGTCAGCGTCAAGCGCCTGATGGGCCGCGGCCTCGCAGACATTCCCAACCGCGGCAAACTTCCGTATGAGTTTGTCGATGCGCCCGGCATGGTGCAACTGCAAACTCGCGCAGGAGTGAAATCGCCAGTTGAGGTGTCGGCCGAAATTCTGGCCACGCTGCGTCAGCGTGCGGAGGACACGCTCGGTGACAATCTGGTTGGCGCGGTCATCACTGTGCCCGCATACTTTGACGACGCGCAACGCCAGGCCACCAAAGACGCGGCGCAGTTAGCGGGCATCAACGTGCTGCGGCTGCTCAACGAGCCCACGGCAGCCGCGATTGCCTACGGTCTGGATAACGCTGCCGAAGGTGTGTATGCCGTGTACGACCTGGGTGGTGGCACATTCGACATTTCGATCCTCAAGTTCACCAAAGGCGTGTTCGAGGTGATCGCCGCGGGTGGTGATTCTGCACTCGGCGGCGACGACTACGACGCCGTGTTGGCCGAGCATGCGATTGCCAAGGCTGGTCTCAGCGAGCTGGTAGCACCCGAAAGAAGTGCCATACTCGTGGCAGCACGAACTGCGAAAGAGCAACTGACTAATAGTGATAACACCATACTCCATGCAGATTTACCCAATCGTGGCCCCGTGCATGTGACTGTGACACGTGGCGAGTTCGATGCTCTCACCGCACACCTCACCGGCAAAACACTGGCCTGTGTGCGACGCGCGCTGCGCGATGCCAAGCTCACACGTGACGAGATCAAAGGCGTGGTGCTGGTGGGCGGCGCCACGCGCATGCCTTGTATTCAGCAAGCCGTGCAGGATTTTTTTGGCGCACCGCCACTCACCAATTTGAACCCTGACGAAGTGGTGGCGCTAGGCGCAGCGATTCAGGCCAACCTACTGGTGGGCAACCGCAGCAGCGACGATTTGCTGCTGCTCGACGTGATTCCGCTATCGCTCGGGCTAGAGACCATGGGCGGTCTGGTTGAGAAAATCATTCCGCGTAACAGCACCATTCCCGCTGCGTATGCGCAGGACTTCACTACCTTCAAAGACGGCCAGACGGCGATGATGATTCACGCGGTACAAGGCGAGCGTGAGCTAGTCAGTGAATGCCGAAGCCTGGCGCGGTTTGAGCTGCGTGGCATTCCACCTATGGTCGCCGGCGCAGCGCGCATCCGCGTGACGTTTCAAGTCGATGCCGACGGCCTGCTGAGCGTGACAGCGCGCGAGCAGACCGCCGGCGTGCAGGCGCAGGTGGCAGTCAAGCCCAGTTATGGTTTGAACGATGCCGACATTGCACGCATGCTGCACGATGGTTTTGCGAAAGCTGATGACGACATGAAAATGCGCGTGCTGCGCGAAGAGCGCATCGAGGCCGAGCGCTTGTTGCTATCGGTGCGCGCAGCGCTTGAGCAAGACGCCGCGCTGCTGAGTGCTACGGAGCGTGAGCGCATCGACACCGCGCTGCAAGCCTTGCAAGCCATCACAGCAGGGGATGACCCCCATGCCATTCGCGCGCAGATTGCCGTGACCTCGCAGGCCACAGAAGAATTTGCCGCGCGGCGAATGAATCGCAGCATCACGCAAGCCTTGGCCGGCAAGAACATTGCCGACCTTGCCATTGGCAAGTGACCGTCTGGATTGACAACCGATATGCCTCAAATCATTGTGCTGCCTCATGCCGAGTATTGCCCAGAGGGCGCCGTGATCGAGGCGCCGCGCGGCACCAGCATCTGCGAGGCGCTGCTCGACAACGACATCCCGATTGAGCATGCCTGTGAGATGTCTTGCGCCTGTACCACCTGCCATGTTGTGGTGCGCGAAGGTTGGAATTCGCTCAATGAGATGGAAGAGGGTGAAGAAGACATGCTCGACCGCGCCTGGGGCTTGGAGCCCAACTCACGCCTGTCTTGCCAAGCCATCCTGGCCGATCAGGACATCACAGTCGAGATACCGAAGTATTCAGTCAATCATGCCAAGGAAAAGCACGGTTAGTGCACGGTTAGTGCGCGATTAGAACGATATACTGCATTGCCTATACATCTATTACTACTCGGAATAATTGCAGCGAAGGCATTATAGAGGTGCAAGTATAAAGATTCAATACTGCGCAGCTTACCTTACGTCATCGCATCGAGCTTTTTGTGCATCACCTTGAACCACAAAGGCGGCATCATGGCCAGGATGATGCTGCCCGAGTAGCCGGTTGGCAGTTCATTGCATGGCTCCAATGCGCGCAGCAGTGGGAACGGCCTGCCCTGGAACATGTGGTGATCGGCATGCCGCTGCAGATGTACGAGTAGCCAGTTGGTGGGCTGCGCATAGGTGTTCCACGCATGCAGTTGCCCCACGGGTTCATAGTTGCCATCTGCGTCGCGCTTTCGTATGAGGCCGTAATGCTCGATGTAGTTGACACTCTCCAACTGCGTCACTGCCACAATTGCCTGACCCACCCATAACCACGCGGCATTGGGTCCTAGCCATTGCCACAAGATGAGAGGTAACGCGATAGCCAATGCCACATGCCACAGCAGTATGTTGCGCACGCTCCAAGCGCCGCCCAGCCGCTCGCACTCGAGTTGCCACGCGCTGGTGAACTGCCCTGGCACTGTGCGCAGGAAGAACGCGTAGAGCGACTCGCCACGCCGTGCTGTAGCCGGATCGTCTGGTGTGCACACGCGCTGATGGTGGCCGCGGTAGTGCTCGATCATAAATTGACCGTAACCTACAGAACCCATCAGTACATGTGCAAGCAAACCATCGAGCAGGCTGCGGCGATGGCCTAACTCATGTGCAAATGTGATGCCCAGCCCGCCGGTAATGAGGCCGAGCGCAAGCGCCGCGCCCAGTACCTGCGCTGCACTCATTTGCGGTGAAAGGCTGATGACATAGGACATCACCGAAAGTTGCAAAGGTACGTAGCCGCGCAAAATCAGCTTGAACCACCAGTGCGAGGCCGTGTAGCGCTCCTGCGCGGCGGTGATGTTTGCAGTAGCTTTGGGCAACAGCCATTCGAGCGTGGCAATGCTGATGAAAATGCCGATCGCGATATAGCCGGCGTATGCCGTACCAGCCGTGAAGAAGGGCATTGCGGCCAGCAGCCAAGCCAGCGCAAAGCCCAGTGCGTAAAGGTTCATGTGCACAGTGTAATCTGCAAGTCTGGTAATCT
>CAYSMM010000029.1:0-13330 GCA_964432095.1 uncultured Burkholderiaceae bacterium
GCATTGGCTGAGGGTTTGCAGCGTTTTGGATTTCAGGTCACCCAGGCGGTCGCCTACATACACCAGCCCATAAAGTTGACGAGCGAAAAGCAGTTGCAGCTTGCGCGGCTGCTGACATCGGCGCATCAGGTGGTGTGGCTATTCTCGCAGGCGCGCGCCGTGACGCACCTGGATGCGCTGGCGCGAACGCTACGTCCGGCGGGCATGGCGGGTCATACGGCCGTGGCGATTCACCCGCGCATCGCGGCGGCGGCCACGCGCGCTGGTTTGCACCGCGTCATCACCGTCGACCCCGACCCGAAAGCCCTGGTGACGGCGCTAGAATCACTTGCAGTTTCCGCCTGAAACTGCACGTGAGCCCTGACAACACTCCCTCCACTGCTGCGCCCTCTGTGCCTGCTACGGCGTCTGCTGCGGCCGCCGCTGCTGCTGCTGCACCGCGTTTGCCGGGTGCGGCACGCGCGGGCTTACTGCTGCTGTTCGTGATTTGTGCGCTGCTGTTTCTTGCGGTGGCCATGCTGTGGCAGCGCCTGGAATTCGTGCAAAGCGAGTCGGTACGCCGGCTGCAGTTGGCCGAGCTGGCTGCGAGCGAGGCACGCGCAGCGGCCAAGCAGACGGCCGAAGAGTTGCGCAGCATGCAGTCGCGCATCGCGCTGGCCGAGGGCAAGCTACAAGACTATGCCGAGCAACGTGAGGCCATCGAACGGCTGCTGGCCGACACCGCCACGCGCGAGCAGTCGCGCTTGCTCACTGAGTTCGACCAATTGCTCACGCTCGCTGAGCAAGAGGCGCAAATCGCCAGTAGCCCACAGGCCTTGCTGGGCTCACTCAAGGTGCTGGAATCCAAGGCAGCGCTCGCGCCGCCCAATCTGCGCGACCGGTTGAGGCTTGCGATTGCCAAGGACAGCGAGACGATTCGCGGCGCCGAGTGGGCCGACCGCGCGCAGTTGCTGGCCAAGTTCGACGAACTGGCCAAGCTGCTCGAAGACGTTCCGCTGGCTAGTGAGGTCAAGCCGCAGCAGCCTGCCAAAGCCCTCAGCCCGCGTCGCAAGCCCGCGCCGGTGGTGGCGCCGCAGCCCAAGGCTGCTACGTCTGCCGCATCAGCGGCAGCGCGCGTTAACGATACCGCTGCTCAAGAAACGCTGACCTGGAGCAACTGGTCGCTAGCGGTACGCGCGTTTTTTGCACCCGTGGCCGAATGGTTTGAGGTGCGCCGTATCGACAGCCCCGAGGCACTGCTGGTGTCACCCGAGCAATTGTTCTGGCTGCGCGAAAACTTAAAGCTGCATCTCATGAGCGCACGCTTGAGCTTACTGTCGCGTCAGGCCGACAGCTACACGCGAAGTCTGGTAAAGGTGCAGGGCGCGCTGCAGCAATACGCCGACCTGAAACAGCCACGCACACAACAAGCGCTCGGGTTACTCACGCAGTTGCAGGCTGTCCGTGTGACAGCCGAGATTCCCCGCCCGCGTGAAACGCGCGCCGTGATCGTCGCTACTGGTGGGGCGGTGAAGTGAGAGGCCTTGCCTGGTTGCTGGGCTTGGCTGCAGCAGCAGTGCTGGTGGCGCTGGTGCTGCAGGAGTTTGACGGCAACGTGGTATTTTTATTGTCGCCGTATCGCGTGGATTTGTCGCTTGCGGCTTTTCTGCTCGCGGTTTCCGGGGTGTTCGTGCTGTTGTATGCCGCGCTCAAGCTGATGGGTGTTGTGACGCAGTTGCCCGTGCTTGCAGCAGAGTTCCGCAGGCGACGCCAGCATGACGAGAACCGCGACGCGCTCGTAGCCGCAATCGTGGATCTCGCCTCGGGCCGCTTCTCGCGCGCCTTGCAGGCGGCGGGTCGCGCGAAGACGCAGCCCGAACTCAAGGACGCAGCTCTGCTGATCGGCGCGCAGGCAGCGCACCGGCTGCGCGACCGCGCCAGGCGTGACGAAGCCTTGAAGTTGGCCGAAGAATCACCGCGGCTCAAAGAGGCGGCTGTGCTGACCTCGGCGCAGTCTGCACTGGATGACCGTGACCCGCAGGCCGCACTGGCGGCACTCAACCGGCTGGACAGCGGCCCCGCGCGGCGCGTGCAGGCATTGCGGCTCAAGTTGCAGGCCGCACGGCTTGCAGGCCGCAACGACGAGGTGCTGCGTATCGCGCCCATGCTGCAAAAGCACCATGACTTGTCGCCCGACGCGGCGCAGGCGCTGGCCGAGCAGGCCGCGCTCGATCAACTGCACGACGCGCGGCATGATCTCGATCGGCTACGCTTGGCTTGGCAAAGCATCGGGCAGCGAATGGATCGCGCATGGCGTACGCGCCCGCGTGTGGCCGCGGCAGCCGGCCAGAAGTTTGCCGCTTTGGGCGCGCAGGCCGAGGCGCGGCGTGCGCTCAGTGACGCCATCGACGTATCGGCGCCCGAACAGCGCGGGCCGCTGTTCATTGCGCTTGCACTCGTGTTGCGGGATGCGGACTCCGCGTTCCTCGCGCAGATCGAGCGCTGGCGCAAAGAGTCGCCGCGCGACGAGGCTGCGGCCCTCGCAGCCGGTGTGGCCTGCAGGCAGATGGAGCTATGGGGCAAGGCCCGGCAGTTTCTGGCCGAGGCGATGCGCAGTGACGACGCATTCGTGCGGCAGCATGCCATGCTGGTGTTGGCGCAGTTGGAAGATCAACTGGGCAATCACGCTGCCGCACAGCCACTGTACAAACAGGCCGCGCTGGGCTTAGCCGGCGCGCAGCTGGGGCACATAGCGAGTGAGCCGCTCAATTGATTGCCGGCTTGAAAGCTGGATTGTGGTATGACAAATGCATGATACTTCATTGAGTATGATACCTTCACTGGTAATATAAAAACCTGTAAAGACTATATACACATTGAAGTATGCATGAGTTTGTGAGCGCGCGCATGTGCATGTGTGTGCATAGGCTCATGCACCGCGTGACAAGGACGACGATGACTACTGCTGTTGCTGCTGCATCTGCATCGCCAGTGCGGTGAGATCACGGCGCGTTTCCACCAGCACCAGTGGGCCATCGTCTACCACCGCAACAGGCTTGCGCTCGCGCGGCAGCACGATAGGCTTAGGTGTGGCCGCAAGCGCCGCCTGCACCGCCTGCACCTTGACTGCGTCGGACTGCACCCACTCCATGCCGGCTTCCCGTGCTACCGAGTGAAGCTGTTCGAGGTTGAGTTGATACTGCGGCAAACCAGGCATCACCACCGCCGTGATGGGCGCAGGTGCCGTGGTCGCGGTGGGCATGGCGGGCGCTGTCACGGGTGCAACAGCCGCCATCATGGGTACGGCCTGGGGCGTATTCTCCACGGCCTGAGCTTCGGCAGCCGGCGCAAACATCTCCGCTTGCTCACTTGGTGCAGCGCGCTCACTGCGCTCTCCACCCCGCTCACCACGGCCTCCACGGCCCCTGCGGCCACGGCGCCCGCCCTCACGTCCGCCCTCACGTCCGCCCTCACGCTCACCGCGGTCGGCAGGTTCGCTTGGGTCTGCGCTGTCACGCGCAACATCGGCTTGGCTATCGCTCAACGGCACGGTGTCCGGGAATGAGTTGTCGGCTGCTGTTGCTGCAGCACCGACTGCCACAGACAAGGCTGCTGCTGCGCCCAGTGCGCCAGAGTCTTGCTGCCCGGCTGCGCTATCGTCACGCAGCGCGCGCTCGCCACGATCACCTCGGTCGCCACCACGGCCGCGGCGCCCACGGCCGCCACCTTCGCGTCCCTCACGCCCCTCACGCCCCTCACGGCTGTCTCGTCCCTCACCTCGGTCCTGACGTGGCTCTTGTGGTTTTTGCTCAGCGCGGGATTGATCCTGGCGTTGTGCAGAGCGTGCACTTTCATCTGTGCGCGGCTCTGACGCTGCGCCTTGCTGCTGGCGACTGCGGTCACCGCCACGTTCCTCGCTGCGTTGCTCGCCACGCTCACCGCGGCGGCCACGATCACCACGATGACGTCCTCCGCGGTCGCCACGGCCCTGACGCTGTTCGCCACGCTCAGCGCGCGTTACTGTGCTGCCGCTGGCAGCTGTCAGTGTTGGTGCAGCTTGCGTTTGCGCAGCGGGTTGCGACGCAGCGCTGGCATCACTGCCGCTGAACAAACCTTTGAGCCATGCGAAGAACCCACCTTTAGCAGGCTGAGTCGAGGTGTTTATACTCGCTGCAGTGTCATGCCGTATCTGGTTGTTTGTACTGCGTTCAATAGGATATACTGTGCCAGGTAATCCAGTCGATGCCAAAGTCTCAGCCTTGGTTTGCAGTTGCGGCGCTGGCTGCTCGGGCGTGATGCCTTTGACGACCGCTTCTTGCCGCGGCTTGGCCTTGGCAGCTTCGTCGCGCTTGGCGCGCGAGAACGGTAACTCCTCCTCGGGATTCTCGGCGAGCTTGTACGAGGCCTGCAGGTTGTCCAGCCGCGCGTCGTCGTGCTTCAAGCGCTCGAGCGTGTAGTTGGGTGTTTCCAGGTGCTTGTTGGGCACCAGCAGCACGTTGAGGCGCTGACGCAGCTCGATCTTGGTGATCTCGTTGCGCTTTTCGTTGAGCAGGAACGACGCCACTTCCACCGGCACTTGCACCACCACGGCAGCGGTGTTGTCCTTCATCGCCTCTTCCTGCACGATGCGCAGAATCTGCAGTGCGCTGGACTCGGTATCGCGGATATGTCCGGTGCCGTTGCAGCGCGGGCAGGTCACGTAGGCACCTTCAGCCAGTGACGGGCGCAGGCGCTGGCGTGACAGTTCCAGCAAACCAAACTTGCTGATACTGCCAAACTGCACACGGGCGCGGTCTTGGCGCAGTGCGTCGCGCAAGCGGTTTTCCACCTCCTTGCGATTACGGCCTTCTTCCATGTCGATGAAGTCCACGACGATCAGGCCACCCAGGTCGCGCAGGCGCATCTGGCGCGCAATCTCGTCGGCCGCTTCCAGGTTGGTGCGGGTGGCGGTTTCTTCGATGTCGCTGCCGCGCGTGGCGCGTGCGCTGTTCACGTCCACTGCCACTAGTGCCTCGGTGTGGTCGATGACGATGGCACCACCCGAAGGCAATTGCACCATACGTGAATGTGCGGTTTCGATTTGATGCTCGATCTGAAAGCGGCTGAACAGCGGCAAGTCGTCGCGGTAGCGCTTGACGCGCTGCTCGTTAGACGGCATGACGTGCGCCATGAACTGTCGCGCCTGCTCGTAAATGTCTTCGGTGTCGATCAGAATCTCGCCAATGTCAGCGGTGTAGTAATCGCGGATCGCGCGGATCACCAGCGAGCTTTCCTGGTAAATCAGGAATGCGCCCTTACCGGCGTCGGCAGCATCCTTGATTGCGCTCCACAGCTTGAGCAGGTAATTCAAGTCCCACTGAAGTTCCTCCACTGCGCGGCCAATGGCGGCCGTGCGGGTGATGAGGCTCATGCCACTTGGATATTCGAGCTGATCCATCGCCTCTTTCAGCTCGGCGCGGTCTTCACCCTCGATGCGGCGGCTCACGCCACCGCCGCGCGGGTTGTTCGGCATCAGCACCATGTAGCGGCCTGCAAGGCTGATGAAAGTGGTGAGTGCTGCACCCTTGTTGCCGCGCTCCTCTTTCTCCACCTGCACGATCAGCTCCTGCCCCTCGCGGATGGCCTCCTGAATCTTCGCCTCACTCGGCCGCACGCCCTCGCGGAAGTACTGTTTGGAGATTTCCTTGAACGGCAAAAAACCGTGGCGTTCTTCGCCGTAATCCACGAAGCAAGCTTCCAGCGACGGCTCGATGCGTGTGACCACGGCCTTGTAGATATTGCCTTTGCGCTGCTCGCGCCCGACTTGCTCAATATCGATATCCAGCAGCTTTTGGCCGTCAACGATGGCAACACGCAGCTCTTCGGCCTGCGTGGCATTAAACAGCATCCGTTTCATTCTTTTCTTCCTGCGGGCTGTGCGCACGCAGCGCACATAACCCAAACCAAACATCATGGCGCGAAGATGCGCGCCTTCTCACGCAGGGAGGCAGAACTCAGGGGTGGGAACAGCCGCTAACTGCGGCTGCAGTGCTCTCGCACCGGCCGCGGGAGGCACGGGCGAAGTGCTAGACCGGAACTGACCCGGCGCCCCCGCGGGCATGCGGCCAATCATGCCGCGCTGCTTGCACACCCATGGCGGTTGGCTCAACCGACATGGGTGCTTCGGGGTGAATTGCGCAAAGAGTCATTTCTTACTCAACAACTTGTCGCCAGGTACCCGCATTGCCGCTAATCACACAGTTGCGGCGGGTGCGTGCACCAAAAATTCTGTTCAGTCGTCCTGATATCTCGTCCACTGCTTGCAAAACGGCCGCCTGGCACATTGGGCCCGGGGCTTGCCGAGCGGCAAGCAGTTTGCGTGTGCTCATTCAAGGTGCCTGGCTTCTACAATGCTGTCAGGTTGAGCGGTTCTTGTTTGCTGGGTAAGCAAACATCACCTAAATCCTTGAACGCAAATACATTATATGTCCAAAGCGCCCCTAGCCGACAAACCCGATTCCCCAGCCCCGGCCAGCCCGGGTACGCCTAAGGTGCGGCGGGTGAAAGTGAGTGAGGACTACGCTGGCCAGCGGCTGGACAATTTTTTGTTGCGCGAGTTAAAGGGCGTGCCCAAAAGCCATGTGTATCGCGTGGTGCGCTCAGGTGAAGTACGCGTTAACAAGGGCCGGGCGCAGGCCGACACGCGGCTTATGGTGGGCGACGAAGTACGCATTCCACCCGTGCGCGTGGCCGAGCGCAGCGCGCCCCCAGCAGCGCCGCGCGAGTACCGCGTGGTGTTTGAGGACGATCACCTCATCGTGGTGGACAAGCCCGCAGGTGTGGCAGTGCATGGCGGCAGCGGCGTGAGCTTCGGCGTCATCGAAAGCCTGCGCGTGGCGCGGCCGCAGGCCCGGTTTCTGGAACTGGTGCACCGGTTGGACAAAGAAACCTCCGGACTTCTGATGATTGCCAAGAAGCGCAGTGCGCTGGTCGCGCTGCAAGACGCGCTGCGCGAGCGCACCACCGATAAGCGCTACCTGGTGCTGGTGGCCGGGCGGTTCGAGGGGCAGCAAAAAACGGTGAACGTGGCACTGCTCAAGCGCCTCAATGCGCAAGGCGAGCGCGTGGTGCGCGTTGCGGCTGACGATGTCGATGAAGTCGACGCAAAGCCGTCGTGCACCCTGTTTCGCGTGCAACAGCGCTTGCGCTTGGGCGATCGACCGCTCACGCTGCTACAGGCACAGATCAAAACCGGCCGCACGCACCAGATACGCGTGCATCTGCAGCACCTCGGCCTGCCCATCGTGGGCGATGAACGCTACGGTGACTTCGAGTTCAACAAGCGCATCGCCAAAGAGCTGAAGTTCAAGCGCATGTTCTTGCATGCGTGGCAACTGAAGCTGACGCACCCCGCAAGCGGTGAAAAGCTACAACTGGAGGCTGGGCTTACAGCAGACTGCAGCGCGCTCCTGCGACAATGCGCAGGTGAATCGCAATAACTTTGATTTGATCGTATTCGACTGGGACGGCACACTGTTCGACAGCACCGCCACCATCGTCAATGCCATTCAGGCCGCAGCCCGAGACCTTGCGGTGACGGTTCCCTCCCGCGAGCAGGCGGCTTACGTCATTGGCCTTGGCCTGCAAGACGCGTTGCGCCATGCCGTGCCCGAGTTGCCGGAAAGTCGTTACATGGAGTTGGCGATGCGCTACCGACATCACTACCTGGCAGACGAAGAGCAGTTGACCTTATTCGACGGTGCGTTGGACTTGTTGCACACTCTCAAGCAGCAAGACTATACGCTGGCTGTAGCCACGGGCAAATCACGCGTTGGGCTGGATCGTGCGCTCAGCGCTACCGGCCTCAAGGCGCTGTTCGATGTAACCCGTACGGCAGACGAGACTCGCAGCAAGCCGCACCCGCAGATGCTGGAAGAAATTCTGGATGAAACCGGCGTTGGCAAGCGACGCACACTGATGGTGGGGGACACCACGCATGACATGCAGCTTGCCATCAACGCCGGCACGTATGCTGCGGCGGTAGCCTACGGCGCTCACGACCCAGCGCCGCTGCTGGAGTTCAATCCTCGGGTGTGCGCGCACAGCGTGGCCGAGCTGCGCGACTGGTTGCAGGCCACTGGTTGAGGCGCAGCCGCAGCCCGTGTGCGAGAGCGCCGCGCTGGCCGAGCGCGGCGATGGTTTTCGTTTTGACGTGATACTGCAAGGCGAGCGGGTGTGCGCATTTGCATTGCGCTATGACGGCGCGGTGCACGGCTACATCAACCGTTGCGCGCATGTGCCGATGGAGATGGACTGGCAGCCCGGCAAGTTTTTAGAGAGTGATCTGCGCTACATCATGTGTGCAACGCATGGCGCCTGCTATGAGCCCGATACCGGCCAATGTGTGATGGGCCCCTGCCGCGGTGCGCGGCTCATCAAGCTGGATCTGCGCGAGCAAGACGGCCAGGTGCTGTGGTTTCCTACAACCGATGTGCACCCGGTGGCGTTTGAATGACGCCGCCATGCGAGAGGAATGTGCAAGATTTTTTGACAGGTGACGCCAATGACCGACCCCGATAAGCCGAACGACCCATTTCAATCGTTTGAGACCCCGCCGCTGGCATCCCAGGCTGGCGTGACAGCCGCAGCCTTACCGGCTGCCGTGAAGAGTGGGCAAGACGTGGCCTGGGAGCGCAGCGTGCTGGAGAAGCTGGCGTTTGCCACGCTTGAAGAGCAGCGCAGCGCACGGCGCTGGAAGATCTTCTTTCGTTTCGCTTTCCTGCTGGTGCTGTTGTTGATGGCCATTGGATTGCTGACCCCGAGCAAGGCGATTCAAGACGTCGCAGGTGAGCACACCGCTGTGGTGCAACTCGACGGCGAAATCGCGCCAGGCACCATGGCCGCAGCCGACGTGATCGTGGAGTCATTGCGTGCTGCGTTCGAGAGTGTTGGCTCCAAGGCCGTGGTATTACGCATCAACTCGCCTGGCGGCAGCCCGGTGCAGGCTGGCATCATCAACGATGAAATCCATCGGCTGAAAGCGCTGCATAAAAAGCCCTTGTACGTGGTCGTGGAGGAGATATGCGCCTCCGGCGGCTACTACGTTGCGGTGGCGGGCGATCAAATCTTCGTCGACAAAGCCAGCCTCGTGGGCAGCATTGGCGTGTTGATGGACGGCTTTGGCTTCACCGGCCTGATGGACAAGCTGGGTGTTGAGCGCAGGCTGCTCACTGCCGGCAAGAACAAGGGCTTTCTCGATCCATTCAGTCCACAGAACGATCAGCACAAGGCGCACGTCGAGGGCATGCTCAAGGAGATTCACGACCAGTTCATCACCGTGGTCAAGCAGGGCCGAGGTGACAAGCTGAAGGCGCAAAACGGCGAACTGTTCTCAGGCCTCATCTTCACCGGCGAGAAGAGCATCGACATCGGTCTGGCCGACGCATTAGGCAGTGTGGACAGCGTGGCGCGCGATGTGGTGAAAGCCGAGCGGCTGGTGGACTATACCCTGAAGGAGGGTGTGCTCGACCGTTTGGGCCGCCGCTTTGGTGCGGCTGCAGCGGAGAGCGTCCTCAAGTCACTGCGAGGCGCTTCGCTGCGCTAGGTGCGAGCAGCGTTTTGAAGATTAATTATACTTATTGCAGTATAATGCCTTCTCCGGTAATCATATATAAATTTCTGCGTTGTACTCATAACAGTAATACATGATTGAAATACTGAGGAATCGTCATGCTGTTGGATGTGAGCAGTGCGCAGCTGGTGCTGGTTGATTTGCAGCAAAAGCTGATGCCCGCCATGCACGACAGCGCAAACGTCGTGGCCAATGCACTTCGCCTGGCACAAGCCGCACAAGTCTTGCGCGTGCCGTGCAGCGTCACCGAGCAAAACCCCGCGGGGCTGGGCCGCACGGTGGAGCCGCTGGCCGCCTTTGCAAGCGTGCCACTTGAGAAAACGAGCTTCAGCGCTGTGGGTGATGGCTTGATCGAGCGGCTGGAGCAACTGGGCACGCCGCGCCAGCCGCAGCAGTCCTCACGCACGGCGCGCAGTCTGCCCAAGCATTTACGCCAGACTCCGGCAGTCAATCAACGCACGGACATCGTACTGGCCGGTTGCGAGGCGCATGTGTGCGTGCTGCAAACGGCGATGGATTTGCTGGACAATGAGTTCGAAGTGTTCCTCGTCACCGATGCCTGCTCCAGCCGCACCGAGCGTAACCGCGACGCGGCCTACGACCGCCTGGCCGCCGAAGGCGCCACGCTCGTGACCACCGAGATGGTGCTGTTCGAGTGGCTGCGCAGCAGCGGGCACGCGCAGTTCAAGGCGCTGCACGCGCTCATCAAGTAGCCATGTTTGCCTACCGCCATGCCTACCACGCCGGCAATCATGCCGACGTGCTCAAGCATGCGGTGTTGCTGGCCTGCCTGCAATACCTCAACGAGAAGCAGGATAAGCCCTACTGGGTGATCGACACGCACGCCGGCGCGGGCACGTACACACTCACGGGCGCGCATGCGCAGCGCACGGGCGAGTACGAAACCGGCATCGCGCGACTGTGGGACGCCGAGGGTTTGCCGCCTTTGCTGGCGCAGTATGTGCAGGCTGTGAAAAACTTCAATACGGGTGCACGGCTGGTGGCGTACCCCGGCTCGCCTGCGATTGCACGCGGGCTGATGCGCGAGCGTGACAAGCTGCGGCTGTTCGAGCTGCACCCCAGTGACTTTGAGTTGCTTCGCTCGCAGTTTGCGCGTGACCGTAACGTGACCGTGGAGCCGCGCGACGGGTTCTCGGCCGTCAAGGTGCTGCTGCCACCGCCCACACGGCGCGGGCTCACGATCATCGATCCTTCATACGAAATCAAGAATGACTACGCCAAGGCCTTTACCGCGGTACGCGATACGCTGGAGCGTTTTGCAACCGGCATGATGTTGCTGTGGTATCCGCTGGTGGCGCGCAACGAGGCTAGGCAAATGGTGGAGCGGCTGCACCGCTTGCCGGTGAAGTGGCTCGACGTCAGCATCAATGTGTGTCCGAGTGCCGGTGACGGCCTGGGCCTCACCGGCAGCGGCGTGTTCGTCATCAACCCGCCGTGGGTGCTGGCCAAACAGCTGCGCGATGCGCTGCCGGTGCTGGTGCGCCTGCTTGCGCAAACGCCCAAGGCGCACTACAACCTGCACGAGTCCCCGGGGAGTTGATTGACATGACACTGAAGAAAACCGATCTCGCCCGCAAGCTCGAACTCAAGATCACGGGGGCCATGCGCAGCGCATCCACGCCGTTGCGCTTCGGTGCCGCAGCTGCGCAGCCGCTGGGCAAGCGTGAGCAACGCAAGCGCGATGCTGCCGCCGGCCTGGTGCCGTTTGCCTGCAAGCTGCCGGCAGAACTGGTGAAGCAGTTGCATGAGAAGGCTGCCACACATGAAGGCGGTCTCAATGCGCTGGTGGCTGAGTTGTTGCAACGCAAGTAGCGCAAAATCAAAGGCATATCAAGCCAGGCGAGTTCACCTGGGTGTAAGTTCGGAAAGCGCTACCGTCATGCGTGGGTCTTCAGCTTCTGCATCTGCGGTGCTTACGTTCATGGTTGCTGCCATCGCCTGCGCGCATGCGCAGCCCGCAGCCCCCTCCGACGTCCAGGCGCAAACAAGGGCGGGCCGGAGGTTGCGCTCGCGTTGCACGAGTTGAATGACCTGCCGGCGGCTGAGCAGCAAGCCGTGCGTGGCTGGGTGAGTGTGGGGGGGCATGTTGCGTGGCACGCCACTCGCCGACGCAGCATGCCAGTGGCCACTGTCGTGGCTGGTGCACCTCATGCTTTGGGCCAAGGGCCTGGATCACTACTTTCGCGATCCACAGATCGACATCAAGACACTTGCGCTGCTACAGATCCTCGCGGCGCAAATCAACGCCCGACACTGACGGTTCAGGCGGTTGAGTCTCGCAGCACCTGCACCTCGGTGGTGATGGAGTTGGCGATGAAGCACTCCTCATGCGCCTTGTGGTGCAGGGTGTCGAGCTCACCGGCGCTGGGTTGCCTTACGCCGCCGAATGCCACGTGCGGACGCAGCGTGATGCGTGTGATGGCCTGCTTGCCGCGTGAGTTTGCCGCCATCACGCCTTCGGCCTCGTCCACATAGCGATCAACGCGAAAGCCCTGCTGCGCAGCGAGCGACAAGAACCACAGCATATGGCAACTTGCAACCGAGGCCACGAACATCTCCTCGGGGTCGATCGCCGATGCGTCGGAATACGGCAATTTCACGACATGCGGTGACGACGATACGGCGATGCGCGCGCCGCCATCAAACTCGATGCTGTGCACCCGCGAGTAACGCAGGTCGGTGAACGCTTCATCTGTTGAACGCAGCCATTCAACTTTTGCGGTGTGTAGTGACATACATTGATGAATTATGATACTTAGTTGAGTATAAAGTCTATAATTGTATTAAATAGTGAACGTAAGACTATATAGATATAATAGTATCAAAAAGAATGCATATGACTATTCTGGATAACCGAGAGCCGGCTGCCCGAAGCCCTCTGCCGCACGCCAACCGGGCGGTTTCACAAACAGGTAGTTGAAAATACCACCCGGATCGTAGCTCAGCCAGGTCTTACCCGGATTCTTGGCTTCCCACTCGGCCTTGATTTGTGTGCCAGTTTTGTAATGTGGCACTTTGCAGATGTAGCTACTAAGGGATTGTCTGCGCCAGCCGCTCATCCTCATCGTGGGCCACAAACGGTCTGCGTAGCCGATGTTCCATTGCGCGTCCAGCTCCCACGCGGTTTTGCCCAGGACGTCGCCAAAGATGAACAAGCGGCCGTCGCGGATCGTCCATGCGGTGGGATCGCTGCCGAGCTTGATGTTGAATGCCGCACCGCTGGCGCAGAACGCTCCGTACTGCGGCTCATACTTTGCCGGGTTGGCGTCGAACAATTGCTTGTGCTGCTTGCTGGCAAAGTAGTAGGTGCGCTCGGGCTCGCTCAGGCTGGTTTTGAGGGCGGCGTCGCCGCGCGTGGGCTGGCCGTGGGTGAAATAGGGCCTGTTAACGAAGGCGGATTCAAGCACGAAGCTAGTTAAGCGCGGTTTACCTGAAGTACTAGCGTTATCGACTCATTCCTCAATCCACGCTACGTTTCTATTCAGCCATCGCACCTTACTTGCTGTACGGTAGCGTGCACCGCACCTTTCGTTTACACCAACAACCTCCGAATCTCCACCGGCGAAATCACATCGACGTTTTCAGCCATTGGCCATCCGTCGCGCACGGGTGCCACCAGTTAAGCGCGCGACAAGCCCAGGTTAGTGCAGGCGTACGGAATGGTTAGTGTCGTCCTTACAAATCGAACATGCCGTGTTAAATATGCAAGGATCTCTGATC
>CAYSMM010000030.1:0-1550 GCA_964432095.1 uncultured Burkholderiaceae bacterium
AGCGTCAGCCTCACAACCAATGGCCGCAAGCAGCGTGCGCGCTTCGAGCGTTTGCCACGCGCCTATGCCGGTTTGCTCCACATGCTGCGCCACCACTTCCAGCAGCTCGAGTGTGCGCGGGTGCAACGCCCCGGTTTCCTTGTGCACCAGAAACGCCATCGGCACGCCCCATTGCCGCTGGCGCGAAAGAGTCCAGTCGGGCCGGTTGGCAATCATGTTGTATAGCCGCGGCTTGCCCCATGCGGGGAAGAATGCCGTCTGCTCGATTGCAGCCAGGGCAGACTCACGTAGCGTCGGCCCGCTATCTTTGGGGGTGATATCCAACCCGGCAAACCACTGCGAGGTTGCGCGGTAGATGATGGGTGTTTTGTGGCGCCAGCAGTGCATGTAGCTGTGGTTGAACTTCTCTGCATGCAGTAGCGAGTTAGCCTCCTGCAGCTTTTCCACGATCTGCGCATTGGCCTTCCAGATATGCTGACCGCCGAAGAAGGGCAGCCATGACGCATATACCCCGTCGCCCTGCACGGGGTTGAGGATGTCGTCGTCTTTCATGCCGTGCGCCTTGCAAGACTGAAAGTCTTCCACGCCATAAGCCGGAGAGGAGTGCACTACCCCCGTGCCTTGATCGAGTGTTACGTACTCACCCAGATAAACCGGCGAGAAACGGCGGTAGCCTTCGTGCATGTGCGCCAGCGGGTGCATGAAGCGAATCTGCTCGAGCGCAGAACCCTTGCAAGTGCCGAGGGTGGTGTGAGACCCAAGCTTCCAGCGCGCTGCGTTGCGCTCTACCAGATCCCTGGCGACGATGTAGCAGCGCTGGCCACCGTCGATCAATGCGTATTCGAACTCCGGGTGAAGGTTGAGGGCCTGGTTGGCGGGGATCGTCCACGGGGTCGTGGTCCAGATGACAATGGCTACGGGCTTGGTTAGTATGCTGACACCAAATGCCTGTAGCAGCCTGGGAGTGTCTTCGTCGCTGCATGCAAATGCTACGTCGACGGCGAAGTCGAGCTTGTCCTGATACTCCACCTCGGCCTCCGCCAGCGCAGAGCCGCAATCAAAGCACCAGTTGACGGGCTTCAAACCACGGAAGACATAGCCCTTGTCGATGATTTTGGCGAGCGCACGTATCTCGTCGGCCTCATTCTTGGGGCTCATGGTTTTGTACGGGCGGTCAAAGTCGCCCAGCATGCCAAAGCGTTTGCGGTCCACCATCTGTTTGGCGATCTGGTCTTCGGCATACTCGCGTGCGAGCTTGAGCGTTTGCTCGGCTGGCAGACCCTTGCCGTGTTTTTTCTCGATCTGAATTTCGATCGGCATCCCGTGGCAGTCCCAGCCGGGTACGAAGGGCGCATCAAAGCCGGCCATGGTTTTGCTCTTCACCACCATGTCTTTGAGCATGTTGTTGACGGCGTGGCCGATATGCATGTCGCCATTGGCATACGGTGGGCCGTCGTGCAGCACAAACAGCGGTCGGCCTTTGCAGGCGGCGCGAATGCGCTGATAAACGCCTTGATCCTCCCATTCTTTGACCCACTGCGGTTCGCGCT
>CAYSMM010000030.1:1560-13181 GCA_964432095.1 uncultured Burkholderiaceae bacterium
GGAAAGGGCGTGTCGGGTAAGTTGAGAGTGGCTCGGTAGTCTGTCTTTTCGCTCATGATCGATCGCTGCTAAAACTTTGCCGCGCTGTGCACAGCGTGGGCAGTCATGTGAACCGGGTTAGGGCAGGTTTGATGCCGCCAGTTGCAGCTGCGCTTGTATATCGCAAGTGCAGCGGCGTAGGGAGTGGTCAAATTCGGTCGCGTGTAGTTTGACGGCGCGTGTGGTTGAACTCGGCAAACCACGCGCGTGCCTGCGCGCCGTCTTGCGCAATGGCAGCGGCAAGCGCGTCAAGGCTGTCGTACTTGGCTTCGTCTCTGAGCTTGTGCAGGAATTCCACACGGATGATTTTACCGTAGGCATTGCCCTGCCAGTCGAGCAGGTGCACCTCCAGCAGCACGCGGTTGTCGTCTTCAATTGCGGGACGCACGCCGAAACTGGCCACTGCGGGCAGGGGAGCATTGGACAAGCCATGTACCTGCACCACAAAAATTCCCGAGATCGCTGCGCGTGCGTGTGTAAAGCGCAGGTTGAGCGTGGGAAAGCCCAGCTCGCGCCCAAGCTTCTTGCCATGCGTCACATGGCCAGAGATAGTGTAGGGCCGGCCCAGCAGTTCGCGCACTTGTGCAAAATCGCAGCGGCCCAGCGCGTCGCGCACGGCGGAGCTCGAAACACGCAGGCCGCTGACCTCATAGGCATTCATCCGCGCCACATCAAAGCCCTGCGCCTTGCCGGCGGTGTCGAGAAAGGCATAGTCACCCGCACGTTTTGCGCCAAAGCGGAAATCGTCGCCCACCAGCAAATAGCGAGTGCCCAGCCCCTTGAGCAACACCTCATCGACGAACTGCTGAGGGCTTTGCGATGAAAGCCGCTGATCGAACCGCATCACCACCACTTGATCGACCCCGCAGTTGTACAACTCTTCGAGTTTGTCGCGCAGCAAGGCAACACGGGGTGGTGCGTCCAGCGGCGTGCCCTTGATTTGAGCGAAGAACTCACGCGGATGGGGCTCAAACGTCAGCACGCAAGCCGGCAAATTGCGATGCTTGGCTTCGTTCTTGAGCAGAGCGATCATGGCTTGGTGACCGCGATGTACGCCGTCAAAGTTGCCAATGGTCACGGCTGCTGAAGGGTAAAGCCCCTGATGATGAAAACCTCTGAAAATGCGCATGCAAGATTATCCGTTCATCACGAGCCGGGTTGACGCGACTGAATCTGGAAAGATGAAATCATATACTGTACTAAGTACAAGGCTTTTAATGCACTACCATAAACCAGTAACAGCAATTTACACTTATCAGTATAAATGCTTATAGAGCTGTGCGGTAGAGCCATGCCCAGCCGCGCCGCTAAACTACACAGTGTGAAAAACATTGTCATTCTGATTTCGGGCCGCGGCTCCAACATGGAGGCTATCGTCAAGGCCTGTGCTGCCGAGCAGTGGCCAGCACGCATCGTCGCCGTCATCAGCAACCGACCGGATGCAGCGGGCCTGCAGTTTGCGCAGACGCATGGCATAGCAACGCAAGTAGTGGATCACAAGACATTTGCAGACCGTGCCGCGTTTGATGCCGCGCTGCAGAATACCATCGACCGCTACGAGCCGTATCTGGTGCTTCTGGCCGGGTTCATGCGCGTGCTGGGTGCCGGTGTCGTGCGTCACTACGCGGGCCGCATGCTCAACATTCATCCGTCGCTGCTGCCGAGCTTTCCCGGCCTCAACACGCATGAACGTGCGCTGCAGACGGGCGTGAAGCTACACGGCGCAACGGTGCATTTCGTCACCGAACAGCTCGACAGTGGTGGCATCGTCGTGCAGTCGGCCGTGCCGGTGTTGCCGGGCGACGATACCCATACGCTAGCCGAGCGAGTGCTGCGCACCGAGCATGTCATCTACCCGCGTGCCGTGCGTTGGTTCGTACAGGGCCTGTTGGAGTTGCGGGATGGCAAGGTGACGGTGAAGAATGGCTGCAACGATGAGCCGCAATGGCTTGTCGCCAAGGTATAGCCGATGCACCCTTCGCAACTCATCGACGAAGCCGCGCACCTCATCGCGCAACTGCTGCGGTTTGAGTACCCGGCCGATGCAACGGTGTCGCATTACTTTCGCGGCAACAAATCGCTTGGATCGCGCGACCGCGCCACGCTGGCCGAGGCGGCTTACTGCGTGCTGCGCTTCAAACCGCGCTTTGAGCATTTCGCGCAAAGCGGCAGTGGCGCGCCGATGCGACGGCTCGCGCTGTTGGGCTTGAGCCACGCGACCGGCCTGCCGCTGGAAAGTGCGACCACGCCGGCCGAGCGCGCATGGCTTGCGGCATGCAAGGCACAGGCCACAAGTGAGTTATCCGTGCCTCTGCAGCATTGCCTGCCCACGTGGCTGGCCAACGCATTGAATGCGCAATATGGCCCGGCATACCTGCCGCTGGCGCAAAGCCTGCTGCAGACCGCGCCGCTGGATTTGCGCGTCAACACGCTCAAGGCTAAGCGTGATGACGTACTCGCGGCGCTCAAGGCCCGCGGTATCGATGCACAGGCCACGCCGTATTCGCCGTTGGGCATTCGCTTGAGCGGCAAGCCTGCCATCCAGCACTGGCCCGAGTTCGAACAAGGCAGCGTAGAGGTGCAAGACGAGGGCAGCCAGTTGCTGGCGCTACTGGTAGATGCCAAGCGCGGCGAGATGGTGGCCGACTTCTGCGCCGGCGCCGGAGGCAAGACGCTGGCGCTCGGTGCCGCGATGCGCAACACCGGGCGGCTGTACGCGTTTGATGTATCGGCCAAACGGCTGGACAAACTCAAGCCGCGACTTGCGCGCAGTGGCTTGTCCAACGTGCATCCGGTGGCCATCGAGCACGAGCGCGATCAGCGCGTCAAGCGGCTGGCGGGCAAGATGGACCGCGTACTGGTGGATGCGCCGTGCAGCGGCCTGGGCACCTTGCGGCGCAACCCCGACCTCAAATGGCGGCAAAACCCACAGACGATCGACGAAATGATGGCCAAGCAGCTTGCAATCCTGACGGCTGCCGCCACCTTGGTAAGGCCGGGCGGCAAGCTGGTGTACGCCACCTGCAGCCTTCTGGCCAAGGAAAACCAGAATATTGTCAGGCAGTTCATCGAGGCGCAGCCGAACTTTGCCCCAGAGCCCTTGTCCGACTGGACACGCAAGTACCAAATTGGTTCGAGCGAGGGCGAAGACTGTCAACTCAGCCTGTCGCCGGCGCTGCACGGAACCGACGGTTTTTTTGCCGTTGTGCTTTCGCATCACTCATAGCGCTACAAGCCATCGTGGCAGCGAGTGACTGAGCGATTTGACCAGCGGCTTTGACCGCAAAAACAACGCCTGGTAAGAGTCGCACGGTGGTTGCATGACGGGTTGTACAAAGCGCATGGCTAGGCTGTGAACAGTTTGGCAATTAGAGGGTCGCTTCGCTGGGCAGTTGGCGCCGCGTCTGGCATAGTTCAGGGTGTTTGCCGTGTGCGCCTAGGCATATGGTGTTTGACTGCTACGACGAGGAATTCAGGTTTATGTTCCAAACCATTTTGGATGGTCTGCTGGGTGTCATGGCCAACGGCCTATGGGATTTGCCCTGGTGGGGCATCGTGCTGTGGACGCTTTTCACCACGCACATCACCATTGTGTCGGTCACGGTGTTCCTGCATCGCGCGCAGGCGCATCGCGCGCTGGACCTGCACGCGATTCCGTCGCATTTCTTTCGCTTCTGGCTGTGGATAGGCACCGGCATGGTGACCAAGGAATGGGTGGCGATTCACCGCAAACACCACGCCAAATGCGAGACAACTGAAGACCCGCACAGCCCGCAGGCGCACGGCATCAAAAAGGTTTTGCTTGAAGGCAGCGAGCTTTATCGCGCCGAAAGCGTGAACCTGGAGACGTTGCAAAAGTACGGCCACGGTACGCCAGACGACTGGTTGGAGCGCAACGTGTACTCACGCTATGTGTGGCAAGGCGTGGGCCTGATGCTGGTGCTCAACTGGGCGCTGTTCGGTGCGATTGGCACGACGGTGTGGGCGGTTCAAATGCTGTGGATCCCCATCACTGCAGCCGGCATCATCAACGGCATCGGCCACTGGTGGGGCTACCGCAGCTTTGCCAGCAAAGACGCCAGTACCAATGTGTCGCCCTGGGGCATCATCATCGGCGGTGAAGAGCTGCACAACAACCATCACACCTATCCGACCTCGGCCAAGCTGTCCGTCAAGCCGTGGGAGTTCGACATCGGCTGGATGTACATCTGCGCACTGGAATCACTCGGACTGGCCAAGGTTCGCAAGCTGCCGCCTGAGGTGCAACTGCGCGATGCCAAAGCCGCTGTGGATGCTGGCACCTTGAATGCGGTGATTCAGCATCGCTACGACGTCATGGCGCGCTACTCGCGCGAGTTGAAGCGCACCGTAAAGCACGAAATCGCAATACTCAAAGAGCAGATGCCGCATATCACGTCCCATACGACCAGCGACCTGATGGTCAAGCTGCACGCGCTGCGCGCTTCCAAACGCTGGTTCAAGCATGACAGCGACATGCTGTGTGACGAGGGCAAAGCCACGCTGGACCGCGCTGCCAACGCCAGCCCGCAACTCGCGAAACTGCTGGCCATGCGCGAGGAGTTGCGCCAGGTGTGGGAGCGCTCCAATGCCAGTGCCGCCGATTTACTAGAGCAACTGCGCGACTGGTGCAAGCGCGCTGAGGAAAGCGGCATCGCGTCGTTGCAGGCATTGGCGCTGCGCGTGCGTAGCTATGCTTGAGCAAGCACGGCACACACCAAGTTCTTTATACTTCATGCAGTACGAAGCCGTTGCTGGTTTCTGTCAGAGCAGAAACGGCATAACAGTGCCAAGAGTATTTCATCTCATGTGGCATGCGGCATTCGGCATGCCACATGCGTTAATTGCAAGTTCTAGCAGAGCCTGATTGGGCTGGCTGAGCGAAGAGTAAGGCATCGCCCAAACAAAAAGCCCGCAATCGCGGGCCTTTTGTTTGGGCTGTGAGACGTCTTATTTGATCTTGGTTTCTTTATAGACCACGTGCTTGCGTGCCTTGGGATCAAATTTCATGATCTCCATTTTCTCGGGCATGGTCTTTTTGTTCTTGGTGGTGGTGTAGAAGTGGCCGGTGCCAGCGGTGGACTCCAGCTTGATCTTGTCGCGTATGGATTTCGCCATGATGTTCTCCTGGTCGCTTAAGCTTAGATTACAGCTCGCCCTTGGCGCGCAGATCGGCCACCACGGTGTCGATGCCCACTTTGTCGATCAGGCGCAGGGCGGCGCTGCTCACTCGCAGGCGCACGAAGCGGTTCTCGCTCTCCACCCAGAAGCGGCGGTACTGTAGGTTGGGAAGAAAACGGCGCTTGGTCTTGTTGTTGGCGTGGGATACATTGTTGCCCACCATCGGCTTCTTGCCGGTGACCTGACATACGCGTGCCATGGCACACTCCTTCACTAAATTCTTGGGTAACTCTAGCGCGGCTGCTGTGGGTGCGCCCTGTGCTACACCCCAAAGTGGCTTGCCGCGCGAAGCCTTCAATTATAGCCTAGAAACGCCAGTTAAATCAACGAGCTAGCCTGTCTGCGCAGCAACGCAAGGCCACGATGCATGCATCTGGCCTAGAGCCGCGACCCTAAAGCGGGCGTCAGCGCGCCGAAAACGTGATCCTAGGAGGCGTTTTCGAGGTAGCGCTGCGCGTCGAGCGCAGCCATACAGCCCGTGCCAGCGCTGGTGATGGCCTGACGATAAATGTGATCCTGCACGTCGCCGGCTGCAAACACGCCCGGCACGCTGGTTTGGGTGGCGTTGCCGTTCAGGCCGGTCTGCGTCACGATGTAGCCGCCTTTCATCTCCAACTGGCCCTCGAAAATGCCGGTGTTGGGCGAGTGGCCGATTGCGATGAAGCAGCCGTGCAGCGGGATCTCTTTGGTGCTGCCGTCCTGTGTGCTCTTGATGCGCACGCCTGTGACTCCCGCGTCGTTACCCAGCACTTCGTCAAGGGTATGGAAAGTTTGCAACTCAACCTTACCCTCCTTGACCTTGTCCATCAGCTTGTCCACGAGGATAGGCTCGGCCTTGAACTTGTCGCGGCGGTGGATGAGCGTGACCTTCTTTGCGATGTTGGAGAGATACAGCGTCTCCTCCACTGCCGTGTTTCCGCCGCCCACCACGCAAACGTCCTGGTCTTTGTAGAAAAAGCCGTCGCAAGTGGCGCAGCCGCTCACACCCTTGCCCATGAACGCCTCTTCGCTGGGCAGGCCCAGATACTTGGCCGATGCGCCGGTGGCGATGATCAGCGCGTCGCAGGTGTATTCGCCCGCGTCGCCTTTAAGCAAAAACGGCTTGCGTTTCAGATCAACCGTATGAATGTGGTCGAACACCAGCTCGGTATTGAAGCGCTCGGCATGCTGCTGAAAGCGCGTCATCAACTCAGGGCCTTGCACGCCCATCGCATCAGCTGGCCAGTTGTCCACGTCGGTTGTCGTCATCAACTGGCCACCCTGGGCCAAACCGGTGATCAGCACCGGCTTGAGGTTGGCGCGTGCGGCATAGACCGCCGCGGTATAGCCGGCGGGGCCGGATCCAAGTATGAGTAGTTTGATGTGACGGGCTGTGGTGGTCATGGTCTTTTCCTTGTTCCTAGTGGCAGCGCGATGCCAGATGCCACTTGGGTTATGCAATACTTGTGTTTTGAGGAGCGGTCGATTGATGGTTCAAGCAATTCTATCCATCGATCACATGCATATCACTAATACGAGCAATCTTTGCGGCTGTATGCTGACGCTTGATTTGGAGTAAGGGGGCAAAATGGCGATGTTGTCCAACCTGGACCTGATCAAACGGGTTCCGTTGTTCTCGCTGTTGAGTAGCGAGCAAGCAGAGCGCATTGCCTCTGGCGTTGTGAAACGCAAATTCAAGCGCGGTGAGTGCTTGATCGAGCAGGGAGCCAAAAGCGACAAGCTCA
The DNA here is from genome assembly GCA_964432095.1 of uncultured Burkholderiaceae bacterium. Lineage (GTDB taxonomy): Bacteria > Pseudomonadota > Gammaproteobacteria > Burkholderiales > Burkholderiaceae_C > CAYSMM01. Next base: position 8,523 of record CAYSMM010000030.1, read on the forward strand.
TAATTTTGCTCACTGGTCGGGCACGAGTCGTGACGCGCGACACTCGTGGACGCGAGGCGATCATTGCGCATTTGTCGCCCGGAGAGCATATGGGTGAGATGAGTCTGATCGACGACGAGCCGCATTCGGCCAGCGTCGAGGCAGAAGTTCCGTCAGACGCGCTGGTGCTGGACCGCGCCGCATTCATGGCCTGCCTGCCCGAGAACAACAGCCTCGCCATGGCAATCATGGTCTCACTGGTGCAGCGGCTGCGCCGTGCAGACCGCAAGATCGAGTCATTAGCCCTGCTCGACGTATACGGCCGTGTTGCGCGGGCGCTACTAGACTCTGCCGAGCAGACCGAAGACGGTCACATAGTGCGTAACAAGATCACCAAGCAAGACCTAGCCAAAATGGTGGGCGCATCGCGCGAGATGGTCAGCCGCGTGATGAAAGATCTTGAGCAGGACGGCTATATCGTCGAGCGCGAAGACGGCTCGCTACTGGTGCGCGACCGGCTCACAACGCTGGCTTAAGCGCCGCATTCCATCAGGGCAGATGCAGTATTCAGACGGACGGCCTTCCGGCAACCCAAGCGCAGACTCACAAGGCCCAAGCTCGCGGCTGCTGGCTGAGGCACGACTGATCGTGGCTGCCTTGCTGCTGGTCCTTGCCGCTTTGGCCCTAGCGACTTATCGCAAGGCAGACCGCGCCTTCAGCACCTCGGGCACGGGTGAACCGACAGCCAACTGGCTGGGCGCTACCGGTGCGTGGTTTGCCGATATCGTGTACTACATCGCGGGTTTCTCAGCCTGGTGGCTGGTGCTTCTGGGTGCGGCATGGTTGGTGCGGCGCTGGCGCCGCTACGGCGCTCCGCCGCCAGAAGATCGTCTCCCACGCTGGGCTTTGGCCCTGGGCCTTGCCGCGCTGTTCGTGGGCAGTTGGATACTCGAAAGCACACGTGCCTATCCGCTTGCAACGCGGCTGCCGTTTCAAGCAGGCGGCATCATGGGTAATGCTTTGGGGCCGTGGGTGCAAAGCTGGGTGGGCTTCACGCCGGCCGCGCTGATTTCTCTGGTGCTGGTGCTGGTGGGGGCAAGCCTCGCGTTTGGTTTTTCGTGGCTCGATCTGGCTGAGCGCATTGGCGGCTGGATTGAGCAGCGTCTTGGCCGCGCGCAACACCGCCGTGAGGTAGAGGAAGACGTGCGCATTGGTGAGCAGGCCGCGCGCGAGCGAGAGATCGAGGTGCTGCGCGAGCGCGAAGAGTTGCCGCCCGCTGCGCCCATCGTGATCGAAAAGCCGGTGCTCGAAGTGCCGCAGTCCAAGCGAGCGATCCGCGAGAAGCAAAAGACGCTGTTTAGCGACATGCCCGATTCGCCGCTGCCGCAAATCGACTTGCTCGACGCACCTCCTGCACGGCAAGAGACGATGAGCGCCGACACGCTGGAGTTTACGTCGCGGCTGATCGAGAAAAAGTTGTCCGACTTCGGCGTGCAAGTCAAAGTGGTGGCAGCGTATCCAGGGCCGGTGATCACGCGCTACGAGATCGAGCCCGCAACCGGTGTGAAGGGTGCGCAGATCGTGAACCTTGCGCGCGACCTGGCGCGCTCGCTGTCGCTGCACTCGGTGCGAGTGGTCGAGACGATTCCGGGCAAGAACTACATGGCGCTGGAGTTGCCGAATCCGCGCCGCCAGATGATCCGTCATAGCGAGATCGTGGGTTCGCAGGCCTATGCCGACGCAGCGTCGCTGCTGGCGCTGGGCTTGGGCAAAGACATCGTGGGCAACCCGGTGGTGGCAGACCTTGCCAGGATGCCGCATCTGCTAGTGGCGGGCACGACCGGCTCGGGCAAGAGCGTGGGCATCAACGCGATGATTTTGTCTCTGTTGTACAAGGCGTCGCCCGACGAGGTGCGGCTGATTCTCATCGACCCCAAGATGCTGGAGATGAGCGCATACGAGGGCATTCCACATCTGCTTGCACCCGTCGTCACAGACATGAAACAGGCTGCCCACGCGCTCAACTGGTGTGTGGCCGAAATGGAGCGCCGCTACAAGCTGATGAGCAGGCTCGGCGTGCGGCAGTTGTCGGGCTACAACCAAAAGGTTGCCGACGCCAAGGAGCGCGGAGAGCTGCTGCCCAACCCGCTGTCGCTCACTCCGCAGGCGCCCGAGGCACTCACCCGGCTGCCTTACATCGTGGTGGTGATCGACGAGCTGGCCGATTTGATGATGGTGGTGGGCAAGAAGATCGAGGAGTTGATTGCGCGCCTGGCACAAAAGGCGCGTGCGGCCGGTATTCACCTGATTCTTGCCACACAGCGGCCCAGCGTAGACGTGATTACCGGGCTCATCAAGGCGAACGTGCCGTCGCGTATCGCATTTCAGGTGAGCAGCAAAATCGACAGCCGCACCATTCTCGACCAGATGGGCGCCGAGAGTTTGCTGGGCATGGGTGACATGCTCTACATGGCCGTAGGTACCACCCCCGTGCGCGTGCACGGCGCATTCGTGAGTGACGATGAGGTACACCGCGTAGCCGCATTCCTCAAGGCTCAGGGTTCGCCGGAATATGTAGAGGGCATGCTTACCGGTGAGAGTGAAGTGAGCCAGGACAGCGCATGGCAGATGGAGGGCATTGTGCCGGGCGAGGGCGCGTCGTCAGCCGATGGTGAGGCCGATGCGTTGTACGACCAGGCGGTGCAAGTGGTGCTGCAAAACCGCAAGGCGTCGATCTCGCTCGTGCAGCGTCACTTGCGCATTGGCTATAACCGCTCGGCTCGGCTGCTGGAGCAGATGGAGAAAAGCGGCATCATCGGTGCCTTGCAACCCAACGGCCAACGCGAAGTGCTGGTGCCACCACGTAATTAGGTGAACTTCTTTTCTGTTACTACTCCAATGAGTAAACAGTAATCACTGGATAATTAATGGTCAGTAAAAGACTAATACTATTTACAGTATCATTATTTTTAGCGTTGGCAGCAAGCGCTGCAAGCGCAGCCGGCGCGATTGAAAGCCTCAAGACTTTTCTGCAAGGTACCAAAACGCTCACGGCCGATTTCACTCAGCAAGTGACCAGCCGTGAGGGCAAGCAAGGCCGGCCTGCCAGCGGCAAGTTTGAGTTGAGTCGGCCTAACCGTTTTCGCTTTGAGTACAGATTGCCCTATGAGCAGGTCATCGTGTCCGACGGACAAAAGCTGTGGCTGTACGACAAGGATTTGAACCAGGTCACGGTGCGTAACTATGCCGAGGCGTTGGCTGCGAGCCCAGCTGCCATTCTCGCGGGCAGCGGGGACGTGGAGCAGCACTACCGCCTCAAGGCGCTCGACAGTAAAGACGGTGTCGATTGGCTGGAGGCCACGCCCAAAGCTAAAGACAGCATGTTTGAATCATTTCGCCTGGGCTTCAATGCCGGCGAGCTGGTGGCCATGGAGTTGCGCGACAGCTTCGGCCAGACCTCGCGTATTACCTTTGCTAGCGTCAAGCGCAACGCGCCCGTGCCCGCAGAGCGCGTGCGATTCTTTCCGCCGCCGGGTGCAGAGGTTGTTCAGCAGTAGCCGGTGAATCTGCTTACACCTTTTCGGCACCGCGCTATGCTTGAGAGATGTCTGATTTATTCACTCACGGCGAGCATGCCGAATCCCGCAGCACACGGGCTGATGCGCCGCTGGCCGAGCGGCTGAGGCCCACGACGCTGGACGACGTGATCGGCCAGCAGCATTTGCTGGGCGAGGGCATGCCGCTGCGTGTGGCGTTCGAGTCGGGCCGGCCGCACAGCATGATCTTCTGGGGCCCTCCCGGTGTGGGCAAAACCACGCTGGCGCGTTTGATGGCCGAGAGTTTCAACGCGCAGTTCATTGCGATTTCTGCCGTGCTCGGTGGCGTCAAGGATATTCGCGATGCAGTGCAGCTCGCCGAGCTTGCGCAGTCGCGCGGCCGCCGCACCATTTTGTTCGTGGACGAGGTACACCGCTTCAACAAGGCGCAGCAAGACGCATTTTTGCCGCATGTGGAAAGCGGCTTGTTCACCTTCATCGGTGCCACGACCGAGAACCCGTCGTTTGAGGTGAACTCTGCGCTGCTTTCGCGCGCTGCGGTCTATGTGCTCAAACCACTTGCCAGTGATGAACTGCATCAAGTGCTGGGTCGCGCGGCGCAAGAGCTTCGCTGCACTTTCGCGCCACAAGCCCAAGACTTGATCATCGGCTACGCCGATGGTGATGCACGCCGACTGCTGAATGCGGCCGAAAACCTGCACCAGGCCGCACTGGCGCAGAAAGTGGCGCCAATCGACAAAGCCTTTGTCGAGAAGACACTGGGTGAGGGCTTGCGGCGCTTTGACAAAGGCGGCGAAAACTTTTACGACACCATCTCGGCGCTGCATAAAAGCGTACGCGGTTCTGACCCCGACGCCGCACTGTACTGGTTCGTACGCATGCTCGATGGCGGAGCAGACCCGCGCTATCTCGCGCGCCGCCTGGTTCGTATGGCCAGTGAGGACATTGGCCTGGCAGACCCGCGGGCGCTTGCGTTGTGCAACGACGCTGCGCAAACCTACGAGCGGCTCGGCTCGCCCGAAGGCGAGCTCGCACTCGCGCAAGCGGTGGTGTACCTTGCCGTTGCGCCCAAGAGCAACGCCGTTTTCACGGCGTTCAAAAGAGCGAGCGCACTCGTCAAAGA
>CAYSMM010000031.1:0-13116 GCA_964432095.1 uncultured Burkholderiaceae bacterium
TGTTCGTTCTCACCAACTTTGCCGTTGTGGCGGTGTTGATGCTGGTGTCCAGCCTGCTGGGCGTGAATCAATTCCTCACCGCCAACGGCTTGAACCTCACGGCGCTGGCCGGGTTTGCGCTCGTCATGGGTTTTGGCGGCGCCATCATCTCTTTGTTGATGAGTAAGTCTATCGCCAAGTGGAGCACCGGCGCCAGGATCATCACCCAGCCCAGCAACCCAACCGAGGCATGGATCGTTGAGACCGTGCGCAAGTTTGCCGAGCAAGCCAAGATCGGCATGCCTGACGTGGCGATTTTTGAGGGCGAGCCCAACGCATTTGCAACCGGCGCATTTAAGAATTCTGCGCTGGTGGCAGTGTCCACGGGCCTATTGCAAAGCATGAATAAGGAAGAGGTGGAGGCGGTGATCGGTCACGAGGTGGCGCATGTTGCCAACGGGGATATGGTGACCATGACGTTGATTCAGGGGGTGATGAACACCTTCGTCATCTTCATCAGCCGCGTGGTGGGCTACGCTGTAGACCGCATCGTGCTGCGCAACCAGAGCGACGCCCCAGGCATTGGCTACTACGCAACCATGATCGTGATGGACATTCTGCTGGGCGTGCTGGCGGCTATCATCGTGGCCTGGTTCAGCCGTCAGCGCGAATACCGCGCTGATGCGGGTGCCGCACAGTTGATGGGCCGCAAGCAGCCGATGATCAACGCCCTGGCACGCCTGGGTGGCGTGCAGGCCGGCGAGTTGCCCAAGAACCTGGCGGCCATGGGTATCAGCAGCAAGGGTGGCATGATGGCGCTGTTCTCCAGCCACCCGCCGATCGAGGAGCGCATCGCCGCGCTGCAGTCAGCAGCTTGATGAAGAGGTAGCTTCACAGCAATGGCCGGGGCAACCCGGCTTTTGTATTTTCAGGCGCCATGTCGCCAGCCCACTGTCAGCATGATTCGTGCGTCCAAAGTGTTTGAGTGGCGGCCTGATCGGCAGTAGCCTATGCTGCAAGTCTGAAACCAACAAGGAGACCGGCATGGGGCTAGAGGTAACGAAACATGCCGACGGGCTGCACCGCTGCAGCTGGTGTGGAGAATTGCCGGACTACATGACCTACCACGATGAGGAGTGGGGGCTGCCCGTTGCCGACGACAAACGCCTGTTCGAGAAGCTGACGCTCGAAGGCTTTCAGTCCGGGCTGTCGTGGCTCACCATCTTGCGCAAGCGTGATGCTTTTCGCAAGGCGTTTGCGGATTTCGACTTTGAGAGGGTCGCGCGGTTTGGCGCGAAGGACGTTGAGCGCCTGGTGGCCGATGCCGGCATCGTGCGGCACAGGGGAAAAATCGAATCGGCCATCAACAACGCCAAGCGCGTGTGCGAGCTGCTGCAGAAGGAGCCGTCGCTTGCAGCGTTCATTTGGCGTTACGAGCCCGAGGCCAAGTCGCGGCCCAAGCGAATCACACCGGATATGGCGATGACGCTGACGCACAGCACCGAATCCACCGCGCTGTCCAAAGACTTGAAAAAGCGCGGCTTCTCGTTCGTTGGGCCCACCACCATGTACGCCTTCATGCAAAGCATGGGGCTGGTCAACGATCATCTGCACGGCTGTCATGCACAAGCCAAGGTGGAAGCTGCGCGTGCTGCGTTCAAACGCCCAACATGAGTCACTCGTGAGCAAGGTATGAATTAGTATATACAGCAGTATCTATATGTGTTTATCTGAATAATAAATAGCAGTAAATGTTATAGACTGCAGCGAGTATGTGTGTTTTCGTATTTCTTAAACATGTATCTCGCAGCCTTGCATTGACGTCGGACGAGGCGAGTGCCACACTCTATATACGGTGTGGCTTTCGGCTGCACCGCCAACCCCCTCAACCACTCACAGACAGGAGACAAACATGGCTCATCAAGACATTGCAATCCTGTCGGCCCTTTCTTGCACGCTAGCTGCGCTGACCACGCCAGGACGCGCCTGAGTTTCGGTTTTTCTCTTCCGTTCCTTCATTCTTCAGGCCGCTGACGCAGGTGCTCTGCTCGTCGAGCAGTTGCGCGCGTTGGGCAATGCTGGCTACCGCCTGCTAGGTCTTGCCGTATCTTGCAAAGACTTTCAAAGGGCCGATTCATTTACGAATTCTGCTAGCGCCGCTGGCTAGCGAGTGCGCACATCCGCATCTACGTGAGCGCGCTCGTCGCCGGTAGCTTAGTTAATCAACGAACCGGACCCGACTGAAATGAACGACATTAATTTTGAGAGTTTGAGAACGATAGGGCTCAGCCATGCCGTGCTGCAATGCGCTTTATCTTTGCAGCTAAGCGGCCATCTGATGCGAGTGACCGAGGTGCACCGCGACGCGGTATGTCTGCACGACGGAACCGTGGAGCACACGGCGCGGCTGCTGCCACGACTCTTGCGCGATCTAGCGTCACAGGACGATGCCGTTGCCGCAGGCGACTGGGTGCTTGCAAGCGCCGACGCATATGGCCACTGGTGGGTCGAGCAGCGGCTTGACCCGTTGACGCAACTCACACGGCGCGATGGTGATGGCAAGCGCCACCGCATTGTGAGCAACGTCGATGTTGCATTGCTTGTGATGGGCCTGGATGCCGACTTCAACCTGCGCAGGCTGGAGCGTTACCTCGCATTGATACACGCCAGCCGTGGCGTTGAAGCGGTTGTTGTACTGACCAAGGCCGACCTGTGCAGCGACGTGCAAGCTGCGATCGGCGCGTTGCGCGAGCGCATTGCGTCGCACGTGGCGGTGTATGCCATCAATGGACTGGATGCCGCTGCAACAGGAGTGCTGAAGCCTTACATGCCCGCAGGCAGCACGGGGGTGGTACTCGGGTCCTCCGGCGCGGGCAAATCCACACTCACGAACACGCTGCTGGGCCGGCAGATACAGGACACCGGTGCCGTGCGCGAGGCCGACAGCCGCGGCAAGCACACCACCACTTCTCGCTCGCTGCATCTGCTGCCGTGGGGTGCGTGCCTGATCGATACGCCTGGGGTGCGCACCCTGCGCCCAGACGCCGATGAGCAAACCGTGGCGCAGAGTTTTGACGACATCGAAGCACTTGCTCTGCATTGCCGGTTTCGTGACTGCAAGCATCTCGACGAACCTGGCTGCGCTGTGCGAGCCGGGGTAAGCGCCGACCGCTTGAGTAACTATCACAAGCTTTTGCGCGAAGCACGACGCGACACGATGACCGTGCTTGAACGTCAGGCCGAGCTTGCGCGATGGAAAGCGGTCAGCAAATCTGCGAAGGCATGGACGAAGGTTAAGCGTGGCGAGTAGTGAAAGCCGCAGCCATATGTACGCTAAGGTAGCGCGTCGTTACATTTGCAATTTGTTGGCCGTGCACCGGCCCGTGAATTGCCTCGTTGAATTGCTACAACGCATCAACCAATGAGGCAAAAATGATGAACATGAAGTGGATCATGGCCGCGCTGCTCGGTATGCTGAGCATAGCGGCGAATGCGCAGGTCAGCGTATCCGTTGGCGGCCAAATCAAGCCCGGTGTGTACGGCCGAATCGTGATCAACGATGGCTATGCGCCGCCGCCAGTGCTGTATGCCCAGCCGGTGGTGATTACACAGCCGGTGATCGTGCATGCGCAACCCGTAGCGCCCGTTGCACCCATCTACATGCACGTGCCACCTGGGCACGCGAAGAAGTGGTACAAGCACTGCCACCGTTACGGAGCTTGCGGCACACCGGTGTACTTCGTCAAAGGGCCGGACTATCGCTACGTGAAGTACCGCAAGCACAAGCATGACGATGACGATGACGATGATTGATGGTGAGGGATATGTTGTACGGCAATCACATTTGCATTGACTCCGCCGCTGTTGCGCGTAGCATGTGCTTAGCAGGGCAACTGCGATGTGTTGGAAATTGATGGGGCTTGATTGAAGCTTGACAAAGGCTCTCATTGAAGAGCCGCAACCAAAGCAATAACTAAGACTAGAAGTAGACAACTACGTTTAAGCTCATGATGAAACTGCGTCGCAAACTGTGGGGGTGTATGCTGGTGCTTTTGGTGGCCGTGAGTTTTCCTGCCGCGGCACAGCAAGTGTCGGTGAGTGTGGGTGGCGAGATCAAGCCAGGCGTATATGGTCGAATCGACGTTGGCACAGCACCGCCACCGCCCGTTATTTATCAGCAGCCCGTCATCATTACTCGGCCTGTGGTCGTGCCCGCGCAACCCGTAGCACCCATCTATATGCACGTGCCGCCTGGGCATGCCAAGAAGTGGGGTAAGCACTGCCACAAGTACAACGCATGTGGCACGCCGGTGTACTTCGTCAAAGGGCCGGAATACGGCCACCCCGGCAAGGGTCGGGGCCGTGGCAAGAAAGAGGATGATTAACGGCGTGTTACCGCTTAATCATCCCTCAACCTCAATATACTCCTATATCTATAATGTCTTTACTGGATAATACGTATCCAGTAACGGCTTTATAGATATTTGAGTATCTGCAAATCTTATCTGTTAAAGACTCTTATTTCGTGAGCTAGAAACTAGCTTCGCAGCGCAAGCACACCTGGCTTTGCGTTACCGGGTGCGTGAATTCAAGGCTGCAGGCGTGCAGCATGAGACGCGAACTGCCAGCCGTTGCGGTGCTGCCGTACAACGTGTCACCACAGATCGGATGCCCGATCGCTTGCATGTGCACACGCAACTGATGCGAGCGGCCAGTGACCGGCGCAAGCTCCACGCGTGTGCAGTGCCCAGAGGCATCGTAGTCGAGCACGCGGTAGCGGGTGAGTGCGGGCTTGCCGTGTGCACTGTCCACCCTTTGCCGCGGTCGATTGGGCCAGTCGGCCGCGAGCGGTAGATCAATCTGCTGCCAGTGCGCAGTGTCACCTTCTCTCAGCTTGCCTTCGACCAGGGCCAGGTAGCGTTTCTCGATCTCTCGCTTTGCAAACATCCGGCTCAATGCGCTTTGTATGGACTTGCTACGCGCAAACATCAGCAGCCCAGAGGTAGCCTGATCCAGCCGATGCACCACCTGCGCATCTGAAAACTGTGCACGTACGATGTTCGCCAGACAGTGTTGTTTGTTGGCGCCGCGGCCAGGCACGGACAACATGCCAGCAGGCTTGTTGAACACCAGCAGGTCAGTATCTGCGTAAACCAGAGCAGGCAGCATGGCATCTGGCACAGGCCACTGTGCGTGTTGATCAGGAATTGAAGCCATAGACATGAAATTGTCATACAAGCAAAGCAGCCTTGTGGCGGAATCTCGATGTACCCGATAACGAGCTGCAGCACTATGAATAGCCCAACCCTACCCAATCACAATGATTTACTGCAACGCATACACGAAGAATTGATGGACAGTTATGACGAAGAACTCGAAATGGAGATTGATGACCGCGAAATCGGCGCGGCATCTGCTGAGGTTGCCACGAGCGAGGTGAAGGATGCGAAGCCCGTTGAGCGCGCGCACTACTTTAAAGAGCTGTTTCGCTTGCAGGCCGAGCTCGTGAAACTGCAAGACTGGGTGGTGCACACGCGCCAGCGTGTAGTGGTGATCTTCGAGGGGCGCGATGCCGCAGGCAAGGGTGGAGCAATCAAGCGCATTACGCAGCGGCTAAACCCGCGTGTGTGTCGCGTTGCTGCCCTGCCGGCGCCCAACGACCGCGAGCGCACGCAGTGGTACTTTCAACGCTACGTGGCGCATCTGCCTGCGGCAGGTGAGATCGTACTGTTTGATCGAAGCTGGTACAACCGCGCGGGCGTGGAACGCGTGATGGGTTTTTGCAATGATGATGAGTACGAAGAGTTCTTCCGCTCGGTACCCGAGTTTGAAAAGATGCTGGTGCGTAGCGGCATACGCCTGATCAAATACTGGTTCTCGATTACCGATGATGAGCAGCATCTGCGATTCTTGAGCCGCATTCACGACCCCCTAAAGCAGTGGAAACTGAGCCCAATGGACTTGGAATCGCGTCGTCGTTGGGAGGCCTATACCAAAGCCAAAGAGGTCATGCTGGAGCGCACACACATTGCCGAAGCCCCATGGTGGGTGGTACAAGCGGTGGACAAAAAACGGGCACGGCTCAACTGTATTGCACACCTTTTGAGCCAGTTGCCGTATTTCGAGGTGGAGCATTTGCCGATTTCATTGCCACAGCGCGAGCGGCATGAGGACTACATTCGCCAGCCTGTGCCTGCATCAATCATGGTGCCGGAGATTTACTGATCGCCACTCCGGCGGCTTGAACAGGTGGCGTATGTCACGCGAGGCATATACGTCAGCCAGCATGTCACGCCACTCATGAAATGTGAGCGTCAGTGGGTTGTGCGTGTGCACCTGCCTCAAGATGCCGTATTGCGGAGGCTCGACCTCCTCTACGAAGGTGCCGAAAAGCCGGTCCCAGATCGTCAGCACACCCGCGTAGTTGCGGTCTATGTAGTGCGGGTTACGTGCGTGGTGCACGCGATGTACAGAAGGCGTGTTGATGACGCGGCTAAGCCTGCGCATGCTGCTGCCCCATTGGGTGTGCACGAAAAACTGAAAGCCGAGGTTAAGGCCCACCGCAAGAATCACCCAGTCTGGTGGAAACCCAAGCCACGCCAGCGGCAGCCAGAACAGCCACATGCCCGAGATAGGGTAAGTGAGACTTTGACGGAACGCGGTGGACAGGTTTAGCCGTTCGCTGGAGTGGTGCACCACATGCGATGCCCACATGAAGCGTATGCGGTGGCTGGCTCGGTGGAACCAGTAGTAAAGAAAATCCTGCAGCAACAGCAGCAGCGCAAAGCCAGCGAGGGTAAGCGGCATGGCATGCAGACCGTAGTCGTAAATCCAGGTGTAGACGGTGCGCACCATCAACCACAGGAAGAACGCATCCGAGGCTTGATGCATGAGCGCAAGCCCGGCATTGGACACGGTGTCTGTGAGGCTGTAAATGCCGGGGTTGCGCTTGCGCCAGTAGGCGGCCTCAACCGCGATTGCTAGCAAGAACACCGGGCCTAAGGCCAGCAGCACTAGTCCTGGGTCGAAGGGGAGTACGGGCGATGCTGAGGACACAGCGCTATCCATGCCGCCAGTTTAGCCGCATCAGAGAGGCTGCACATCTGTACATCATGCAGATTTCGATGGCTTGTGATTGAATATCCATTGCAAATCACAAGCGAAGTGGAGCAAACAATGTTGATGGATGCAGTGCTTGCCTCATGGCACCACCTGGCCATGTTGGCGCTCATCACGTCGCTCGCAGCAGAGATGGTGCTTCTGACTGGAGCGATGACGGCGGACAAAGTGGCCCGCCTTGGCCGCGTCGATGCGATTTACGGCATCTCTGCGGTCATGCTGCTGTTTGCCGGCGGCATGCGCGCTGCCTATGGCGCAAAAGGCTGGGCATTTTATGAGGGCAATGTTTTGTTCTGGGTGAAACTTGGGCTGTTTGTCGTGATCGGTGCAATTTCAGTGTTACCCACGATTCGATTCATTCAGTGGCGGCGGGCAGGTGGAATGCCTGCGCCAGAGGCGATTGCCCAGGTCAAAAAGCTTGTGATGCTGCAAACTACATTGCTGCTGGCGTTGCCGGTGCTGGCTGCGTTCATGGCACGGGGCATCGGTTTCTAACGAGCTTGCTTGAGTGCCCATGCGCGTACTGCAACATCGTCATTCCAGTCGCCCATGAACTTCACATCCGGTACGTAGGGTTGCAGAGCACCGCGTGCGCGGGCTCGCATCACTTTCTGCGGGATGCTTAGTGTGGCCTTGCCCGATGGCAGCGGGACGAAGCGCACGTCCATCAGCAACCCGTCTGCACTGGTGGTACTTCCTAGCAGCCGCGTGCCAGGCATGGCCCAGGCGATGTCGATGAAATCCAGGCACGCTGAGGCACACGTGCCGTTGGTGAGCAGGTACACGGTTGCCCTGAACGGCTTTGCGCCGCGTGCGCGCGGCGGCTGCCGGCTTGCGGGGGCTGGTAAATCGTCAGCGCCATCGCGCCATAGCGGCGGCGACTTTAGCTGCCATGCGGCAAGCCGGTCAGCGATGCGCGACGCGGTTTGCCGCTCGGGTGAGAATTGGCCAAAGCGCTGCGCGCTGTCTTGCTCCACCCGGCGTGCATGCGTCACGTTGTCGGCCGATGCACGCCAGTCTGCTGCCCACTGGCTGGCAGGTAGGGCGTACTGCGTTAGCACCTCATGTGAAAAGACCGCTTGCGCAAGCTGAGTGGCCCATGCCGCGTTGCCACCTCCGTTGCCGCGCAAATCCACCACCACGGCGCGAGCGCTGCGAAGGGCGTTGCCGCTTTCACGCACTTGCGCGATGAGTGCTTCGATCTGGATTGCATCACTGTCGTCAAAACTGGGTGCTCCGATCCAGAACACCCCCTTACGCACCTCGCTCAAGCCCCAGCGTGCCGGTGGCCCGCTGTTGACTTGCTTGACTCGTGTCGGCCATTCATGAGTGGGTACATCACGCCAGCGCAGCACAGCACTGTACTCACGGCCTGCACGTGCTAGGCGACAATGATGAATACGGTTGGAGAAGGGATTGCCGTGATCAACGAACAGCGCGGTGATCGCATCTTGTTGATCCAGCGCCAGCTTGCCGTTCAACGCAAACGGCAGTACACGCTCGCGCGCAAGCTGCGCAAGGGGCTTGCCGTCACACTGCACGACGCGCGTGCCCTCAGCGGGTGCTTGCGCATCGCTCTTGTCACGAAAGTACACGGCGGCATGAGACCCTTGAGTACGCACCACAAAGCCCGGCCACTGCGCATTGGGCAACTCAGCCCCAATGCTTGCTAGGCGAATGTGTGGATCGCCAAATCCATTGGCATAGGCCGAGAGGGTGAAAAACCAGCCCGCAGCGCTGCTTACCTTCTGCGCACGCGCGGCAGCCTCAGCGTAGCCGGCGTGTAGCCAGCGCTGCAACTCTGGCGCTCGCTCGTCATACGGGATGGGCGTATTGGCCTCGATCTGTGTTCGCATGGCCTGTAAGTCGGTCAGCGTGAGCGCTTGCCAGTCTTGCGCGCTGGTGCTGCTTGCCGCACCCAGATTGGCACATAAGCCGGTAACCCATGCTGCAACGCTCAGCGCCGGCCGCCAGAGTGTGAAAGTCAATCGTGCCGTAGATTTAATCGGTTGTCTCATCGGTCGGTGATGATGAGGCTATACAACAAAGTGTATATGCACGTCTCTGGTTTTTCATATTAAAGCAACAGGCATATACTAAGTGGAGATTGTGCATTGAATGCAGTGGCTATGACTGCAGCGCTTGAATCTCCTCGTCCGTCAGCGTCTCGCCCAGGAAGCCGCCGCTTTGATGCTCCCAGAGCCGTGCGTAGAGGCCACCTTTGGCCAGCAGCGTGCGATGGTCGCCTTCCTCAACCACACGGCCGCGATCCATGACGATGAGCCTGTCCATCGCCGCGATGGTGGAAAGCCGGTGCGCAATCGCAATCACTGTTTTACCTTCCATGAGCTTGTATAGGCTTTGCTGAATCGCGGATTCCACCTCGCTATCCAGCGCGCTGGTAGCCTCATCGAGTAGCAGTATCGGTGCGTCCTTGAGCATTACGCGGGCAATGGCAATGCGCTGCCGCTGCCCGCCGGATAGCTTGACACCGCGCTCGCCTACGTGCGCGTCATACGCGCGGCGGCCCTTCGGGTCTTGCAGATTGACGATGAATTCATGCGCCTCAGCGCGAAGAGCGGCTTGTATCATCTCCTCCTCAGTCGCGTGAGGACGGCCGTAGACGATGTTGTCACGCACTGAGCGGTGCAAGAGAGATGTGTCCTGCGTGACCATGCCTATTTGCGTGCGCAGGCTGACCTGCGTGACTTGCGAGATGTCGTGCCCGTCGATGAGGATGCGGCCTTCACGCACGTCATAAAACCTCAGCAGCAGGTTGACGATGGTGCTCTTGCCCGCACCGCTGCGGCCCACCAGACCGATCTTCTCGCCGGCCTTGATGCGCAGATTGAGGGCGCGGATCACGTCCTCTTGCACGTCATTGCCGTTTTTCTCGCGGCCGTAGGCAAAGCTGACGTTGTCAAACACCACCTCGCCGCGTGCCACCTCAAGCGTCGCCGCGTTGGGTGGGTCCACCACGGTTTGAAGCCGGGTGAGGGTGCTCATACCGTCGCGTACCGTGCCCACGTGCTCGAACAGTTCTGCCAGCTCCCACATGACCCAGTGCGAAATGCCATTCAAGCGCAACGCCATGGCCGTAGCCGCAGCCACTGCACCGGGGCCTACTTCCCCGATGCTCCATAACCACAACGTGGTGAATGCAGTGCCGCCGATGAGTAGCATCGACAGCGTGTGGTTGATCACCTCGAACTGTGTGACGTAGCGCCACTGCGTGTGCACGGTTGCCAGAAACTCCTGCATCGCGCCGCGCGCGTAGGTACTCTCACGCTGTGTATGCGAGAAGAGTTTGACGGTGGCGATATTGGTGTACGCATCAGTGATACGACCCGTCATCAGCGACCGTGCGTCAGCTTGCTCCTGTGCAATCTTGCCCAGGCGTGGCACAAAGTAGTAAAGCGTAGCGATGTACAGAACAAGCCAGATGGCAAACGGAATCAGGCCGCGTACATCGAACGTGCCGACGATGGCGACCATGGTGATGAAGTAAATCGTCACGAACACCAGTATGTCGCTCACAATCATCCAGCAGTCGCGCACCGCAAGCGCGGTTTGCATGACTTTGGTAGAGATGCGGCCGGCAAATTCGTCCTGATAAAAACTCATGCTCTGCCCAAGCATCAGGCGGTGGAAGTTCCAGCGCAGCAGCATGGGGAAGTTGCCTGACATGCCCTGGTACTTGAGGAGGCACCACAGCGTGATGACAATCGGGCTGGCTATGAGAATGCTCCCGAGCACAAACAATGTGTTGCCATGCTCGGCCCACAAGTGTTGCGGCTGGGTCGTCGCAAGCCAGTCCACCACGTTGCCGAGCATGGAGAACAGCATGGCCTCGAACACACCGATTACAGCGGTCAACAGTGTCATAGCCAAAAGGTATGGCCTCAGCCCGCGCGTACTGGACCACAGGAACGCGAAGAACGATTTAGGTGGGTGCTCCGGTGCCGCGTCGGGGTACGGATGCACAAGTTTTTCAAATCGAGCAAACACAATGGCTCTCCAAAGATTGCTGCGGCCAGCAAATACTTAGACAGCATGCGGCGGCAGCAGAAAGTTCAGTGATGACAGTAAGGAGCGCAAGCCCCTGGCAAGTGGGTAATCAGTGCTGCAGCTGCTTGCGCAATGGTGCGCGCCAGGCGTTGGCAGCTGGCCATGCCAGCGCGTCAGCCAGTACGTGGCGGTGCGCGAATATGAACGTGTGTACTGTGTGGAGTTCTATGCCGTCGCCGCCTGATATGAGGGCGACAATAGGCATATACGCTGCAAAGTACTAACGGTCAACGGTGGCGTGAGCGTACGGTCATAATCATGTTCTAAACCTGTACGAAAGTGTTGATGAAGAGTTGTGTCGGTTAGGCACATAGCGTACATCCATTTTCGCAAAACATCAATTGCATCACGATCTAGAGTTACTCCATGGCATCCAGTCTGCTCGCGCTGCTTGACGATATCACCACAATTTTGGATGACGTGGCGGTTTTATCCAAAGTTGCTGCCAAGAAAACCGCGGGCGTGCTGGGCGACGACCTCGCCTTGAACGCGCAACAAGTCGCAGGTGTGTCCGCAGACCGCGAGCTACCCGTGGTATGGGCGGTGGCTAAGGGCTCGTTCGTCAACAAGCTCATCCTTGTGCCGGCTGCCTTGGCGATCAGCGCCTTGCTGCCCAAGGCCATCACGCCCCTACTGATGATTGGAGGCGCGTTTTTGTGTTTCGAGGGCGCAGAGAAGCTGGCACACAAGCTTTTGCACAGCAAGGAGGAGGACGAGGCGCACAACCAAGAGCTGGTTGAGGCACTCGTCAAACCCGAAGGCGATCTCGTACAGGTTGAGAAAGACAAAATCAAAGGGGCCATCCGCACCGACTTCATCCTGTCGGCCGAGATCATCGTCATATCGCTGGGTACCGTGGCTGCAAGCCCGTTCATCACACAGGTGTCAGTGCTGGCGATGATTGCCGTCATCATGACGATTGGTGTTTATGGCATCGTTGCTGGCATTGTCAAGCTCGACGACCTCGGCTTGCACTGGAGTCGCAAGGCCGGCCTGCGGGAGTCCATGGGCAAGGGCTTGCTGTGGTTTGCACCGTATCTGATGCGGGGCCTGTCCATCGCTGGAACGGCCGCAATGTTCCTGGTGGGCGGTGGCATTCTCGTGCACGGTATTCCAGCGCTGCATCACTTGGTTGAAGGCTTCATCCAGCAAGCGGCGAAAGCCGGCTGGCTGGTCAGCCTGCTGGGCGACGCACTGGCGGGTATCGCGGCCGGTGTCGCTGTGTTGCTGGTGGTGCAGGCTTTCAAAAAGCTGTTTGGCAGGAAGACGGGTACAGCGCCAACCTCGGCGTGAGTAGCTAAGCCGAGCCGATCAAGCGACACGCAGTTGATAGCGCACCACACCTGCATGCGTGATGCCAATTCCCAGGTAGCCGCGGTTCAGAGCGGCCACATGCTGCGCGAAGTCCTGCATCGATACGTGCAGCTCATCGTTCGCATCCGTGCGAAGCTGCTCCGACACCAGTGCCGTTAGCGGCTTCAGCAGGCCTATGACCGGAACATTGCCATTGACGCGTGTGCCCACGATCGTCATGCCGCAACGCAGCGCGTTGGTAAAGCTCACGGTGTTGCGAAACACCATGCCGGTACAAGCCCATTGCATGTGCGCCGCAGCCGCCTGGTTAAGACGCGCCTGCGTCAGCCGGCGTTGTAACCCGCGCCCGCGAGCTCTGGGTAACACCATTGCGTATTCCAGCATGGCGGTGCCAACACGCCAATGCTCTGGCTCGATGAATGGGAATGGGTCACTGATGTCATTGGGGTACGGCTCGCTCGGTATTTTGAGCAGCGCCATGGCCACCAGATTTTCGGCTTCGATCACGCCAAACGCGACCCCGCGCGTACCGTTGAGATAGCCTAGCAACTCGTCTTGGGGTTTGTCGCGTAAATAGCCTTGCGGTACGTCTGCGCGCACAGCAGCAGTCAAGCGCGCAATACGTAACATGTCACC
>CAYSMM010000032.1:0-12991 GCA_964432095.1 uncultured Burkholderiaceae bacterium
ATCGGCACGGTGCTGGGTGTGTTTGCGGGATTGATCGGCTTATTGATCTTCCCGTTCATAGGTGCAGCGCTGGGTGAGTACCTCCATCAGCGCGACGTGCGTAACGCTGGCAAGGTGGGCTTGGGCACGTGGCTCGGCCTGCTGGTGGGCACGGTCGTCAAGGTCGTGATCGTGTTCATGATGCTCGGCATCTTCATCGCTGCACTGCTTATTCAGTAGACGCTTCTATGCGCAGCCACTGCCGCACCACCTGCTCGCCGCCGCGCTGTGCGCTGTGCCACAGCGTGGTGGCATCGGCCACGTAGGTGCCATGCGCTGCCGCAGGCAGCAGCTTGAGCGCGTTGCCCACAAAGGCCGCCACTTTCTCAGTGAGCACCATTTGCTCGCGCTGCGGCACCATGTAACGCATCACGCTGAGCATCCACGCGGCTAGCCGCTCCAGTACTGACTGTGCTGCGGTATCGTTGCCGCTGCGCCATGCGGGGCGGACGAGCAGCACATGGTCGAAGTTGAGTTGCGTCAACGCATGTTCCTGAACGTCGCGCAGACCATGACGTAAGGCATTGGGCAGCGTCGCCTCGTTCACCGGCGTGACCACCACCAGCACACGTGCACCGCGCTGGCGCAGTGCGGCTGCCAGTGATGCGAGCTCTGCCGGGCTGGGTTGCAGCATCACGGCTTCGCGGTGCCTGCGCTGCGCGAACGCAGGCACCACACTGGTGACGGGCTTGTCAAGCACGATGATGGCCACCTCGGCAGTGGCATCTTGCAGCGCAACTGCCTGCACGCCGTCCAGCATTACCTTCATCGGCTCGAGCGTTGCCACACTCACCTGTGCAAACACTCCGCACCCAATCACCTGCCGCAGCACGGCAGCGCCCAGCGGCCCGGCACCCCCCACGACCAGTACGTTACGCTTTGCTGCGCCGCTGCGTGCGACACGGCTTTGCATATGGTCTGCCGCCAGAACTTGAGTGAAATTAGTCATGGCTAATCGTAGCCTGACGCGGCCGCGGCTTGAATTTAGTGACCGTACCGCCATAATCGGCCCATAATGAATCGAGAGGAGTTGTTATGAAACGACTGTTTGTATTGTTCACCCTGCTTGCGACGCTTGCGCTCAGCGGATGCGGCTACAACGACTTTCAAAGGCTGGACGAAGAGACCAAGGCCGCATGGAGCGAGGTGTTGAATCAGTATCAACGCCGTGCCGACCTGGTGCCCAACATCGTGGCTACGGTCAAGGGCGAGGCGAACTTCGAGCAGGAAACACTGACACGTGTGGTCGAGGCTCGTGCCAAAGCAACGGCGATCAACGTGACGCCAGAGCTGGCCAATGACCCCGAGGCCCTGAAGAAATGGCAGGCTGCGCAGGGAGAATTGTCCAGTGCGCTGTCACGTTTGCTGGTGGTGAGCGAGAACTACCCCAATCTCAAGGCCAACCAGGGCTTCCAGGATTTGCGCGCGCAACTCGAAGGTACCGAGAACCGGATTGCCGTGGCACGCAACCGCTATATCAAGGCGGTGCAAGACTACAACGTGCTCACGCGTGAGGTGCCCACAAACTTCACAGCCATGATCTTTGGCTACAAAACCAAGCCCGGTTTTACGGTGGACAACGAGGCCGCCATCAGCAAGCCGCCTACCGTGGACTTCGGCGCGCCGAAGAAGTAGCCGCTTCTTGCAATCGATCAGCGGCGGGTGACGGGTGATCCGTCACTCTCATGAGGACAATACATTGAACGACGCGTTCAGGTTTGTTGTGCGTGCAGTGCTGACACTGTGCGCGCTGCTGCTCGCGCACACATTCGCCCACTCGCAAGGCGTGCAGCCCGTGCCCGCACTCACCGCGCGGGTGATGGATGCCACCGCCACCTTGAGTGATGCCGACCGGCAGGCAATGGAGGCGCGGCTTGCGGCGTTTGAGGCGCAGCAGGGCACGCAGATCGTGGTGCTGATCGTGGCCAGCACCGCGCCAGAAGACGCATTCAGCTACACGCAGCGCGTGGCCGAAACATGGAAGATTGGCCGCCGTGATGTGGGCGACGGTCTGGTCATCATGGTCGCAAAGAACGATCGCAAGATCTGGATCTCCCCGGCCAAGGCATTGGAGGGGGCATTGCCCGACGTGCTGGTCAAGCGCATCATCACCGAGCGCATCTCACCACGCTTCAAGTCAGGCGACTTTGCCGGCGGCCTGAACAGCGCGCTCGACGCCATCACGGCGCTCATCGAAAAATAAAAACTCCCCGGCCCCGCAGCGGGCGGCAGCTTACCGCAGATGGTGGATGACACATTCGACGCTCTCGTGCCCGCAGTGATCGCGGGCGTGATTGCTTCGCTGGTGGTAGGCGCGATTCTGGGCCGCTTTTTAGGCACGCTGGCAAGTGCAGGCGTGGCAGGCTATGTAGGTCTGCAGACGTCGGGCAGCATAGGCGTGGCCGTCGCAGCCGGATTCATTGGCCTGCTCGCGGGTGTGGTGATCCTCGCGGTGAGCGCCGTCAACTCATTGGGCCGTGCAGTGCAGCGTGGGCGGCGTGGCGGCGTAGTGGTGCTGCCCGGCGGTTTGGGTGGCTATGGTGGCTATGGCAGCAATGGCGGCTGGGGCGGTGGTGGGGGCGGCGACTTTGGCGGCTTCAGCTCGGGCGGCGGCGGCGACTTTGGCGGCGGTGGCGCCGGGGGCGACTGGTAGCAAGCAAACCATGAGCACACTCAAACGTTACTGGCAACATTGGCGCACCGAGGCGCGCGACGCACGCAGGCTGTTCCCTGAAAACGGGCTCACCGCCATCGGACATGCGGTGCGTCAGGCCGAAAGCGGGTCGAGCGGTGAAATCTGCGTGTGCATCGAGCCGGCCCTGCCGTGGAGCTATCTGCGCAAGGATTTGAGCACGCGGCATCGCGCTATCACTTTGTTTGGCAAGCTGCGCGTGTGGGACACCGAAGACAATAACGGCACACTCATATACGTCAACGTGGCCGAGCACAAGCTTGAGATCATCGTGGACCGCGCGCTCGCCAGGCGCGTGGATGCTCAAGAGTGGCCGCGCATCGCACGCCTGGCGTGCGATGAGTTGCGCGCGGGCCGCCATGTGCAAGGCGTGGAATGGGCCGTCATGGAATGCGGGCGTTTGCTCAAAGCCCACTTTCCCAGCGACCGCGACGACTCCGGCAACGAACTGCCAGATCAACCGGTGATGCTGGGTTAGACGCTAAATTCTTATATACTCATATAACTATAAATGCTTCACTGGTATTCAATACTGTATGAACATTTTATACATTAATGAGTATTACCCGATTGATTTCAAATATATGAGGGCGAATTGCTTGCGCAATCCGCCCTCATCGATCGTCAATCGCGAGCCGACGCTCGAAGGAAAATGCTGAAGAAGTCTGGCGAGCGGGCGCCCACGAGGAACCGGAGCTTACTCAGGCGTAAGTGAGGATTCCGAATGGGCTGCGACGAAGTATTGTGCCCGCGCAGCCACTTGTTCAGCATTTCCTAGGCCAGCATGTCGGCCCAAATATTGTTCGCCCACGACAGCGCATACGCGCCCTCCAGCTGATTTGGCCCTGTCGACACACCGCCTGCGCCTTGCGACTGCTGCAGCGACAGGAAGGTTTTTTGCGCCGCGTCGTAGCGGTGCACGCTGGCCACGTGGATGACGTTCTTGTCGTCGGTGAAGCTGTAGCAGGTGTTGTTGATCACCGGCTGCTCGTTCACCGGTTGACCGGTCAGCATGGCCACCACCGCCGCTGCCGCGACCTTGCCATGCTGGTTGGCCATATGGCCGCTCTTGGGCATGAGCGGTGCAATTTGAATGCTGTCACCCAGCACATGAATGTCTTTGTGCACCGCAGACTCAAACGTCATGTAATTCACACCGGCCCAACGCTTGTTGATGTTGGCCAGCCCCGTGTCCTGTGCGATCTTGCCGGCGCGCATCTCGGGCAGCACATTGAGCACACTGGCCTTCACGTCGGCCTGCACGTCAAACTTGATGGTGTCGCCGCTGACAGCCACGGCTTTGTGCTGCGGGCGGTATTCCACCATGCCGGCGTACTGCTCAGCCCACACCTTTTTGAACAGGCCGGGCTTGGAAGTGACGTCCTGGTTCGCATCCAGAACCAGCACCTTGCTCTTGGGCTTGGCTTTCTTGAAGTAGCTGGCCACCTGGCATGCCCGCTCATATGGGCCTGGCGGGCAGCGGTAAGGCGCCTCGGGAATGGCGATGGCATACACGCCGCCGTCGGGCATGGCCTCCAGCTGCTTGCGCAGCGCCAGCGTCTCAGGCCCGGCCTTCCAAGCCTGCAAAATCTTGCCGCTGGCATTGGCTGCGGCCAGGCCCTCGATGCTGGCGAAGTTCAAATCGATGCCTGGCGACACGATGAGCTTGTCGTACCCGAGCACACCACCCGCGGCAAGCGTCACCTCTTTCTTCGCAGGGTCGATACGCGTGACGGTGTCACGCACCAGCTTGACGCCGTGGCGACGGGCGAGGTTATCGTAAGTCAAGGTGATGTCGGCCATGCTCTTGCTGCCGCCCAGTACCAGATTGGAAATGGGGCAGGAGATGAAGGCGCTTTGCGGCTCGATCATGACCACCTCGATCTTGCCCTCGCCCCACATGCTCACATGCTTGGCTGCGGTCGCGCCGCCGTAACCGCCGCCGACCACCACCACGCGAGGCGCGGCCTTGCCTGCACCGCTGCTGCTGGCGCAAGCGCTCAAGCCCAGTACTGCGGCACCTGCGCCGGCCGCGACGAAATTGCGTCTTGTCAATGTCATGTTGCGGCTCCTCTTAGTTTTTCTTCTGCTTGGAAAAGTAGTCGGCCAGTGCCGCGATCTGCTCGTCGCTGTAGCCCTTGGACAGTTGATGCATGATGGTGGCCTGTCGTTTGCCCGATTTGAATTCGTTCATCGCTGTGACGAACGCCTCTCGGTTGTAGCCAGCCAATCCGGCCACCGTGCTGCCGGCCGCAGCGTTGCCGTTGGTGCCGTGGCAGGCTGCACAATTGGCAGCCAGTTGGCGAATGTGCAACTCCGTGGGCTTGTTGCCCGCAGTTTGCGCCCAGACCGCGCCACAAGCGCAAAGCAGCGCCAGCAGGGCTGTAGTTCTCAATGTTTTTTTCATCGTGTCTCCTAGATTGCTGAGCTAATGTAGCCTGCAATAGGTGATCATGCATCGGGTTTCGTATATAAACATATAAGTAAAAGCCATTAGCCATTTACGCGCACCTGGGCGCTGCGGCGCGTGAATCAACTAGCAAAAGTGACCGCCGCACCCTTGCGCAAATGCGCCATGGCTGGCAGGCGCATCACGCGCGCCAGCCACGATGCGGGCTTCTCAGCGCAAGCCTGCGCATACGCAATCGCGCTGGTGTTGAACTGCTCGCGCGCAAACTCCGCTGCGGCCAGTGCACCGTCCAGCTCGTGCCATTGCGTGCCGAGTTGCTCGTTGACCACCAGCTCGGGGTAAGCTGCGCTCAAGTTGCGCAGGTTCCACAAGCCCATGCCCAGCGCGGCCTCGCCCGCGGCCAGCGTTTCCAGTGCACGCGAATCGCCACGCGTCAGGCCAGCGGCCTCAGCCACCGCAGTGCTGCGGTGCACGGCGGCGCTCACTTCGGCCAGCGCAGCGCGCTCATGCTGCAAGTTGCCATCAAGCGTGGCCAGCAAGCTGATAGCCAGTTGGTTGCGTGCACTGATGGCAGTGACGAGGTGCTGTAAGGACGATAAAGCCGCATGCCTAAGGCGCTGCAGCCGGTTGTAGCAACCCACTGCCCAGAAGATGACCAACATCAGCACGGCAACGGTCACAGGCAAAATCCACGATGTCATGCCAAATACCATAACCGATGCAGACATTGACGCGCAAATGCTGGCCCTTTTGTCACAGCGCACTCCGCCAGCGACGATTTGCCCCAGCGAAGTGGCGCGCAGCCTCGCTAAACAAGAAAGTGAGTGGCGTGCGCTGATGCCGCGCGTACGTAATGCAGCTTACAAGTTGGCACGGGCGAAACGCATTGAAATTACACAAGGCGGTGTCGCCGTAGATCCGGCCACGCCTGCACGTGGCGCAATTCGATTGCGACGGATCAATGCAACGTGAAGGCTCAGTCCGACGAATAGCTGATGACGTGCATACGCAGCTTGCGCCGCCGCGCAAGAAAACGGTAAGGCAAATAACCCACCAATGCGATGAAGCAAAGCCCCAGAGAAAAGAAGAACGGCTGTGCAATGAATGCGCCCAGTTCATAACGCTCACCATACAGCGCAAAGCCCGTCAGCATGGTAAGCAGGCCAAAGAACAGGCCACCGAAGAATGCTAGCTTGAGCAAGGTTGAAAGTGCGAGCACGCCGTGTGCTTGACGAGAAGACATTACACACGCACCTCACCATTGCCCAGCACCACCCACTTGAGACTGGTCAGCCCCTCCAGCCCTACTGGGCCGCGTGCATGCAGTTTGTCGGTAGAGATGCCGATCTCTGCGCCCAGGCCGTACTCAAAACCGTCGGCGAACCGTGTGGAGGCATTCACCATGACGCTGGCCGAATCGACCTCGCGCACAAAACGCATGGCATGTGCATGGCTGGCGGTGATGATGGCGTCGGTGTGGTGCGAGCCGTATTTTTCGATGCGAGCAATCGCTTCATCTAACCCCTCGACGATCTTCACGTTCATGATAGGAGCTAGATACTCTTTGTAGTAATCTTCCTCTTCTGCTTTTCTAACGTCCAGACAAGCATGTTTACTCAATAGAGTATAAGACTCATTGCAACACCTCAATTCTACGCCTTTGGGTGCAAACGCAGTGGCCATGCGCGGAAGGAATTGCGCCGCCACACCGCGCGCCACCAGCAGCGACTCGGCTGCGTTGCACGGGCTGACCTTTTGCATCTTGGCGTTGTCGGTCACCCGCACGGCCAAATCAATGTCGCATGGGTCGTCCACATACACATGGCACACGCCGTCCAGGTGCTTGATCACCGGCACCTTGGCTTCGGCGCTGATGCGCTCGATGAGGCTTTTGCCGCCGCGCGGAATGATTACATCTACATAGGCCGGCGACGCGATCAGCGCGCCGACCATGGCACGGTCAGTGCTGGTAATCAATTGCACGGCCTCGGCGGGCAGACCCGCATCACGTAAACCTTGCTGCACCAGCTTTGCCAGCGCGGTGTTGCTGTGTATGGCCTCGCTGCCGCCGCGCAGAATGCAGGCATTGCCGCTTTTGATGGCCAGCGCCGCGGCATCTATCGTCACATTGGGCCGGCTTTCGTACACCATGCCGAACACACCAAGCGGCACGCGCATCTGCCCCACGCTGATGCCGCTGGGCCGACGCTTGAAGTTCGTCATCTCGCCGATCGGATCGGGCAAGGCGGCCACCTGCTCCAGCCCCTCGGCCATCTGCTCGATCACCTTGGGCGTGAGCTTGAGCCGATCCACAAACGCAGCATCGTCGCCCGCCGCCTGCGAGACCTGCACGTCTTGCGCATTGATGCTTTGCAGCTCGCCAGCGCTGGCGCGCACCAGCGCGGCAATGCGCAGCAGCGCATTGTTCTTCTGCGCCGTGCCAGCAGCCGCCATCACGCGCGACGCTGCGCGCGCGTGCACGCCCAGCGCGGCAAAGGCTTCGCTGATGTGGGTAGCAGTCATGGACGGATTTTAGGGGTTTCGTGGAGGCCGTCGCGTAGCCGCGCAGTCAGGTGACGACCTGGCCTACGCGGCCAACGCCAGTCTACGGTGGCCCTTGAGTGCATCCACCACACCCAGCGCGAGATGGCGTAGCGCGGCCCAGGGCTCTCGCGGCAGGCCGGGCTGCGGCAGGCCCTTGACGATCAAGTCCACCGCGGCTGCCTCGCGCAGCAGCGGTTTGAGTGCGGCAGCGTCGAGCCGCGGCAGTGCGCGCTCGAACAGGAATTGCCGCGGCCCCCAAACGCCCTGCTCACGCAGCGCCTGCTGCGCCGGCTTGCCCACGGCCATGGCGTCTTTGCAGCCTATGAGTTGCCGTACATCCTGCGCAATTTGAAAATGCACCAGCACGGGCGATTCACCCTCGGCCTGCAAACCGTCGAGCATGCGCAGCAGCCGTGCTGCATCCGCTGCAAGCACAGCCTCGCTGAGCTTGAACACGTCGTAGCGCGCCACGTCGGCAATCACCTGCTCGACCTGCTGCAGGCTCAAGCGGCCAGTGGGGTATAGCAATGAGAGCTTCTCGATCTCTTGATGCGCGGCGAGTAAATTGCCCTCGACGCGCTCGGCCATGAAGGCGAGCGTGTCGTCATCCGCGGTTTGCTGATGGCGGCGCATGCGCGCGGCAATCCAGCGTGGCAGTTCGCCGCGCGGCACGGTGTCGCAAGCCACCTCCAGCCCGTGCGCCTGCAGCGCGGCAAACCATTGAGACTTACGCGCGGTGCCGTCGAGCCGGGGCAGTGTGACGATGGCCACGGTATTGTCGTCCAGTGATTCGGCCCAATCGGCCAGCGGCTCAGCGCCGTCGCGCCCCGGCTTACCAGTGGGCATACGCAGCTCGATCAGGTTCTTCTGCGCAAACAAGCCCATGCTTTGCGTAGCGCCTCGGAGCACACCCCACTTGAACCATTGATCGACGACGAAGATGCTGCGCTCGCCCTCGCCGCCATAGCCTGCAGCCCTTGCGGCCGCACGAATCAAATCGCCAGCCTCCTGTGCGAGCAAATGCTCATCGCCCACCAGCACGTAAAGTGGCTTGATGCCGCGCTTGAGCAGATCGGGCAAGGCGTCAGGTTTGATAGCCATGCTTGCCTATAAAGATTTGACGGCAGCGAAGCGGCGCATGACTTGCTGCACCATGTCGCTTTGCATGGCGCGGTACAGCAGCGCCTCTTCGCTTTCCTTGGCGAGCGCGGCAGACTCATTGAAGCCCACATCGCGCGTGACCACCAGCTCTGTCTCAGGGATCAGCTCTTTGCCCTGCGGGGTCCGCAACGCAAAGCGTAAACGCACCCGCAACTGAAACTCGCGCACCTGACCGGTGGCGGTGGTGCCGATCACGGCTTTCTCGCGCGCATCAGTCAGCACACTCATCACCGCCTGCGCTGCCTGCGGAGTAGGCACGATACGCGTGTCCGAACCAGCAGCCACAGTACGCTTGAGCTCTTGCCCGAAAGCAGACGATTCTGCAACAGCCACATGCAGTGTCTTGAACGCAAAGTTGCTTTGCCCGCGCAACTGAAAGCCGCAACCTTGCAGCGCAAGCGCGCTTGCGATGAGGGACAGACTCGCCAGAACGGCTCTTCGCTTCACTGTGACTGCCTCATGCCACGATGTTAACCAGCCGACCTGGCACCACCACCACCTTTTTGGGCGGAGTACCCAGCTTGGTGAAGGCTTCGGCCTTGAGTGCAATGCTCTCGATGCCGGCTTTGTCGGCCTGGGCTGGCACCAGGATGCTGCCGCGATGCTTGCCGTTGATCTGCAGCACGAGCTCGATCTCATCTTTCTTCAGCGCAGCTTCATCCACCTGCGGCCAGGGCGCGTCGATGATCTCGCCGTACTCGGTTTCGTAGCCCAGTTCGCGCCACAGTGCATGCGTGATGTGCGGGCAGGCGGGGTACAGCACACGCAGCAAGATGCTGAAACATTCGCGCAGGGCCATTGCATGGGTTGGATTGGCCGCATCGTCGGCCGACACTGACTCCAGAGTGTTAAGCATCTTCATGCAGGCCGACACTACGGTGTTGTATTGCATGCGCTCATAGTCGTAGCTGGCCTGACGCAATGTGAGGTGCACTTCGCGGCGCAGGCTTAGCAGGGCATCGGCAACCAGGGGCTTGCCTGCTGCCTGAGAGATGACTGCCGAGTGCTTGACGCCAAACCCCCATACGCGGCGCAAAAAGCGGTGCGCACCTTCAACGGCCGTATCCGACCACACCGATGCGTCTTCTGGGCCGCCCACGAACATGACGAACAGTCGCGCGGTGTCGGCACCGTAGGCATCGATCAGCGCTTGTGGGTCGACGCCATTGCGCTCCGTCTTGCCCATCTTGCCGACGCCACCGTAGTGCACGACCGTTCCGTCTGCAGCCACGCCGCCCACGATGTGGCCACCGGCGTCGAGCGTGGGCTTGACCTCGGTGGGCGGCACGTAGTCCTTGCCGCCTTTACTGTTGACGGTGTAGTAGATGTGGTTGAGCAGCATGCCGTGGTTCATCAGCCGCATGAAAGGCTCGTCGAACTTGAGCAATCCCATGTCGCGCATGACCTTGGTCCAGAACCGCGCGTACAGCAAATGCAGCACGGCGTGCTCAATGCCGCCGATGTACTGGTCCATCGGCATCCAGTGGTCGTTGCGCGCATCGACCATCGTGCTCGCACCCGGCGAGGCATAGCGCATGTAGTACCAGGCGCTGTCCACGAAGGTGTCCATCGTGTCGGTTTCTCGCCGCGCGGGTTTGCCGCACTTGGGGCAGGCCACGCGGAGGAACTCGTCGCATTTGTTCAGCGGGTTGCCGCTGCCATCGGGCACCAAATGTTCTGGCAACACGACCGGTAAGTCTTTCTCGGGCACGGGCACCACGCCGCAATCGTCGCAATGGATCACCGGAATCGGCGTACCCCAGTAGCGCTGGCGGCTGATGCCCCAGTCGCGCAGGCGGTACTGGGTTTGTTTTTCGCCCAGACCTTTGGCCTGCAGATCGGCAGCGATGGCCTGCACTGCAGAAGAGTGGTCGAGCCCGTCGTACTTGCCGGAGTTCACACACACGCCTCGCTGCTTATCGGCATACCACTCGGCCCAGGCCTCGGTGGAGAACGCCTCGCCTGGCACGGCGATCACCTGCGGGATTGGCAGCCCGTACTTCTTCGCAAACGCGAAATCACGCTCATCATGCGCTGGCACGCCCATCACCGCGCCTTCGCCATAGCCCATCAGCACGTAATTGCCGATCCACACCTCGACCTTGTCGCCGCTGAGTGGGTGTGTCACGAAAAAGCCGGTGGCGACACCTTCTTTTTCCATCGTCGCCATGTCGGCTTCCATCACCGAACCTTGCTTGCATTGGTCGATGAAGGGCTGCAGCTCGGGCTTGTCTTGGGCCAGACGCATGGCGAGTGGGTGTTCCGCGGCAATCGCCACGAACGTTACGCCCATGATGGTGTCAGCGCGCGTGGTGTAAACGCGCAGCAGCTTAGCCTCGCCATCGATTTCATACGGAAAGCCGAAGTTCACGCCCGTGCTCTTGCCGATCCAGTTCTCCTGGATCAGCCGCAGGCGGTCGCTCCAGCCCGGCAGTTTGTTCAGCGTGAAGTCGAGCAGTTCCTCGGCGTACTTCGTGATGTTGAAGTAGTAGCCCGGGATCTCGCGCTTTTCCACCGGCGCGCCGCTGCGCCAGCCTCGGCCGTCGACCACCTGCTCGTTGGCCAGCACGGTTTGATCGACCGGATCCCAGTTCACGATCTGGGTCTTGCGGTAAGCGTAGCCCTGCTCCAGACACTTCAGAAAGAACCACTGGTTCCACTTGTAGTACTCCGGGTCGCAGGTCGACAGCTCGCGCGACCAGTCGATCGCCAGGCCGAGCGCCTGACACTGTGCCTTCATCGTGGCGATGTTTTCGTACGTCCACTTTGCAGGCGGCACCTTGTTCTTCATCGCCGCGTTTTCCGCCGGCAAGCCGAACGCGTCCCAGCCCATGGGCATCAGCACATTGAAGCCCTGCATGCGCTTGTAGCGAGCGAGCATGTCGTTGATGGTGTAGTTGCGCACATGGCCCATGTGCAGCTTGCCGGAGGGATAAGGCAGCATGGAGCAGGCGTAGAACTTGCCCTTGGCAAAGCGCGGGTCGTGCTCCTTGACGACGTTGGCACCGCTTTGCGCCCAGTGGCCTTGTGCGGCTTTTTCGATGTCTTGCGGGTGGTATTTGTCTTGCATGCTGCTGTACGGGAACCAGGATTTCTGTTTAGACTCAAGTTTAACGTTGCTCGCCCGAGACAGGCGGATCAACTCATACCATAACGACTCCCGGGAGAAGCCCCTCAAATGGAGATCAAACGCAGCGATCTGCCTCTGCTTGTGGCGCTGGACGCGCTCTTAGCCGAGCAAAACGTCACGCGCGCTGCAGCGCGGCTCAACGTGACGCAGTCGGCGCTGTCGCAGCAGCTCAAGAAGCTGCGCGAGATGTTTGGCGACGAGTTGCTGGTGCCCAGCCGCAACGGCATGTCACCCACGCCGTTGGCGCAAAACATTCAAGACCCGCTGCGCTCTGCGCTGCAGCAGCTTGAAGAGGTGGTGAGCGAGCGCCAGGCTTTCGACCCGGCCACCACTGGCGCCACCTTCAGCTTCAGCGGCACGGACTACGGGCAACTCGTGCTACGTTCGGAAATCTGGCGTCGCGTACATGGCAATGCGCCTTATTGCCGTCTGGGCTGGGTGCAGTTCAACCCCAAGACGATTGAAGATCAACTGGAAAGCGGCGCGGTGGATTTGCTCATCACCGCAGACACTGCGGTGCCCGAGTCGCTGAAAGCGCAAACACTGTTGCACGAGCATTTTGTATTCATCCAGCGCATGGGCCACCCGCGCGGCACGCGCGAGCCGACTCTCGACGAGTTTTGCGAGCTGGATTACGTTTTCATGTCGGTGACGGGCGGCACCTTCTGGGGCTTGGCAGACGACAAGCTCAAGACCATGGGCCGGCGCCGCAGGGTAATGATGTCACTGCCGTCGTTCGTATCGGTGGCACGGTCCGTGGCCGAGAGCGACCTGTGCGCAGTGGTACCGTCTATGGTTGCATATCGCTTCAACGATATCGTGCAATCATTTCCTCTGCCGTTTGAAGTCGAACCCTTCCGCCTGCTGATGGCCTGGCATCAGCGGCAGCAGCGCAACCCGGCGCATATGTGGATTCGCCAAGAGGTGATGGCTGCTGCCAAATACTGCGAGTTCGAGGTGTGATGTCTCAAGCACAGCAGCATTGATACGCTAAAGAACAAAGGGCGCCTCGATG
>CAYSMM010000033.1:0-12670 GCA_964432095.1 uncultured Burkholderiaceae bacterium
CGGCGAAACCGGTCGATTCGTCCATCCTCCAGCTGTGGTACCCCGTAGGCGGGACGAACAGACCGCCAGGCGCAACACGGGTGCGCCATGCGAAAATAGTGGGTTGACTCAATGAATTCCTGAACCCAAACTGAGATGGACGCAGAACAAATCAATGCCATCGGCGCCCGACTGGCCGACCTTTCCCAGCGCACTGTGGCGCTGAGGGGGTATCTTTGACTTCGACAACAAGAGCGAGCGCCTGACCCAGGTGACCGCTGCGCTGGAAGACCCCGCCGTCTGGAACGACCCCAAGCGTGCGCAAGAACTGGGACGCGAGCGCAAGTCGCTGGAGGCCGTGGTGCAGACGCTGAGTAAGCTCACGGGTGAGTTGTCCGACAGCTCCGAGCTGTATGAAATGGCCAAGGCGGAAGATGATCTCGACTCCTTGACAGCCCTCGCACAAGAGGCCGCCACCCTGGCCGCGACGGTCGAAGCCCTCGAATTCCGCCGCATGTTCAACAACCCGGCCGATCCCAACAACGCCTTCATCGACATTCAGGCTGGCGCAGGCGGCACCGAGGCGTGCGACTGGGCCAGCATGCTGCTGCGGCAATACCTGCGCTACTGCGAGCGCAAGGGCTACAAAGCCACGGTGATGGAAGAAACCCCCGGCGACGTGGCCGGCATCCGCAGTGCATCCATCAAGGTGGAAGGCGACTATGCTTACGGCTACCTGCGCACCGAAACCGGCGTGCACCGACTGGTGCGTAAAAGCCCGTTCGACTCTTCCGGCGGCAGGCACACCAGCTTTGCCAGCGTGTTTGTGTACCCTGAGTTGGACGACTCCATCGAAATCGAGATCAACCCGGCCGACGTGCGCGTGGACACCTTTCGCGCCTCAGGTGCCGGCGGCCAGCACATCAACAAAACCGACAGCGCGGTGCGCATGACACACGTGCCCACCGGTATCGTGGTGCAGTGCCAGGACGACCGCAGCCAGCACCGCAACCGCGACGAAGCATGGAAGCAACTGCGCTCCAAGTTGTTCGAGCATGAAATGCGCAAGCGCCAGGCCGAGCAGCAAAAACTGGAGGACAGCAAGACCGACGTCGGCTGGGGCCATCAGATTCGCAGTTACGTGCTTGACCAAAGCCGTATCAAAGACCTGCGCACGAGCGTGGAAATTTCCAACACTCAAAAGGTGCTGGACGGTGATCTGGACGCCTTTATCGAGGCGAGCCTGAAGCAAGGGGTATAGGCCATGTCGATGAGAGAACCGCACGAAATGGGCGTTACGCGGCTGGAAGACTACACACCTCCGCCCTACTTCATCGATCAGATCGAGTTGACCTTCGATCTCGATCCTGCTCGCACGCGCGTCACCAGCCGCATGTTCGTACGGCGTAACCCCAGCACAGCCGCTGGCCCGCTGGAGCTGGACGGTGAGGACATTACGCTTGAAAGTGTATTGCTCAATGCGCTGCCCGCCGAGCATTTGATGGTGGACAACAAACTCGTGATCGACAAGGTGCCCGATCAGGCAACGCTTGAAATCGTGACCACCTGCACGCCCGACGCCAACACGCAACTCAGCGGGCTGTACACCTCGCAGGGCACGTTCTTCACACAGTGCGAAGCGCAGGGCTTTAGGCGTATCACCTATTTCCTGGATAGACCCGACGTGATGACGCGCTACAAGGTGCGCATACGTGCCGACAAGGCGCGCTATCCGGTGCTGCTTTCCAACGGCAACCTGCTCAGCCAGCGCGAGCTGCCCGGCGGCATGCATGAGGCCGTGTGGGAAGACCCCTTCCCCAAGCCCAGCTATTTGTTTGCGCTGGTGGCAGGCAAACTGGTGGCGCGCGAGCAGCGCGTGAAAAGCCCGCGTACCGGGCAAGAGCACCTGCTTCAGGTGTACGTGCGCGCCGGTGACCTGGACAAGACCGACTACGCCATGCAGTCACTCATCCACAGTCTCATCTGGGACGAGCAACGCTTCGGGCTGTCGCTCGATCTCGAGCGCTTCATGATTGTGGCCACGAGCGACTTCAACATGGGTGCGATGGAGAACAAGGGCCTGAACAT
The DNA here is from genome assembly GCA_964432095.1 of uncultured Burkholderiaceae bacterium. Taxonomy (GTDB): domain Bacteria; phylum Pseudomonadota; class Gammaproteobacteria; order Burkholderiales; family Burkholderiaceae_C; genus CAYSMM01. Next base: position 2,068 of record CAYSMM010000033.1, read on the forward strand.
CTTCAACACCAAGTATGTTCTGGCCAATGCCGCCACCGCCACTGACACCGACTTTGCCGGCATCGAGAGCGTGGTCGGCCACGAGTACTTTCACAACTGGACGGGAAACCGCATCACCTGCCGCGACTGGTTCCAGCTGAGCCTCAAGGAAGGCCTGACAGTGTTTCGCGATCAGGAGTTCAGCCAGGACATGGCCGGCTCGCCGTCGGCACGTGCCGTGTTGCGCATCGAGGATGTACGCAACCTGCGCAGCATGCAGTTTCCTGAAGACGCCGGCCCAATGGCCCACCCGGTTCGGCCGCAGTCGTACTCGGCCATCGACAACTTCTATACCACTACGGTTTACGAAAAAGGCGCCGAGGTGGTGCGCATGTACCAAACCCTTGCCGGGCGCGACGGCTTTCGCCGCGGCATGGATTTGTATTTTCAGCGGCACGACGGCCAGGCCGTCACTTGCGACGACTTTGCACAATGCATGGCCGACGCCAACCCAGCGACGTTTGCACCCCACCTCACACAATTCAAACGCTGGTACAGCCAAGCCGGCACTCCGCGCGTGAAGGCGCGCGGGCGCTATGACACCGCGTCTCGCACATACACACTCAGCCTGGCACAAAAATCGCACGCCAGCCAACCCGACAACAAACCATTTGTGATTCCGATTGCCATGGGGCTGCTCGCGCGCGACGGCCGTACCCTGCCCCTACAACTGGAGGGCGAGTCCGCCCCCGTGGGCAAACAACGCGTGCTGGTGTTGACACAGGAGCAGGACTACTTCACCTTCATCAATGTGGATAGCAAGCCGGTGCCTTCACTGTTTCGCGGTTTTTCTGCACCGATCATTCTCGACGTGGATTGCACCGACGAAGACTGGCTCACACTGCTGTCGCATGACACTGACCCGTTCAACCAGTGGGAGGCTGCACAACGCCTGGCCATGACACGTTTGCTCGCCACCATCGAGCGTGATGGCAGTAGCTACGCCACGCAAACCGCCACGGATGCGCCCTTCATTGAAGCCATGCGCGCAGTGCTGAGGCACCCAAGCTTGAGCCCGGCATTCAAAGACTTGGTGCTGACGCTACCTTCAGAGGCTTTCATTGCGGAGCAACTAGATGTGCTCGACCCACAAAAAGTACACCGTGCCCGCGAGGCCATGCGGCTTGCACTGGCGCGCGAGCTGCATGATGACTGGCTATGGGCCTGGCACAGCCATCAGGCCGATGGGGCGTATTCGCCCGATCCTGTGAGTGCCGGGCGCCGTGCGCTCAAGAACCATGCACTGTCCATGCTGTGCGAGTCATCCGACAGCAATGTACGTAACCAGTGGCAGGGTGTAGCGTATCAGGCCGTGAAAACGGCCACCAACATGACCGACCGTTTCTCAGCCCTTCAGGCGCTGGAACATGCTAATTCACCGCTTATCGATCAGGCGCACGAGCACTTTTACCGCATGTTTAAACACGAGGCTCTGGTGGTGGACAAATGGTTTGCGCTGCAAGCCAACATGCCTGCAGCGCACGGCGATGTACTGGCCCGTGTGAAGAAGCTCACGGCACATCAAGATTTCACTTTGCGCAACCCCAACCGCGCCCGTTCATTGATCGGGCAGTTTGTACAGGGAAATCTCGCCGGCTTTCACCGTGTTGACGGCGCAGGCTACGAATTCTGGGCAGACCAGGTCATCGCCATGGACGCACTCAACCCACAACTGGCCGCGCGCGTGGCACGTGCGATGGACCGCTGGAAGAAGCTCGCCCCTCCGTATCAAGCGGCAGCGCGTAACGCGCTGGAGCGTGTGCGTGCCCACACGACACTATCTGACAATACCCAGGAAATCATCCAACACGCACTTGAGGCTTGACACGCGATGAGCACCCCGCAACACACAAGCCCACATGCCAAGCGCATCAGCCTGACGCAATATCTGGTTGAACAAGAGCGTGAGCACGGCAAGATCACGCCACATTTGCGACTGCTTCTAGAGGTGGTGGCCCGTGCCTGCAAACGCATCAGCATTGCGGTGAACAAGGGCGGCTTCGGCGGCATCCTGGGCTCGGCCGGCACAGGTAACGTGCAAGGCGAAGTGCAGCAAAAGCTCGACGTGATTGCCAATGAAACCTTGATCGAGGCCAATGAGTGGGGCGGTCATCTTGCCGCGATGGCCAGCGAGGAGATGGAGGGCATCTATATCGTGCCCAACCGCTTCCCCAAGGGCGAATATCTGCTGCTGTTCGACCCGCTCGACGGTTCGTCCAACATCGACGTCAACGTGAGCATCGGCACGATTTTCAGCGTGCTGCACAAGCCCGACGAGAACGACCGCGGCGTGGAAGAGCAAGACTTTCTGCAGCCTGGCCAGCAGCAAGTGGCAGCGGGGTATTGTGTCTATGGTCCACAAACCACCTTGGTGCTGACCGTGGGTAATGGCGTGGCGATGTTTACACTCGACCGCGAGCAAGGCTCGTTCGTGCTGACGAGTGACCGCATACAGATTCCGGCAGATACCCAAGAGTTTGCCATCAACATGAGCAACATGCGCCACTGGGCGCCGCCGGTACGTCGCTATATCGACGAGTGCCTGCAAGGTAAAGAAGGCCCGCGCGGCAAAGACTTCAACATGCGCTGGATCGCCAGCATGGTAGCTGATGTACACCGCATCTTAAGCCGCGGCGGACTGTTCATGTACCCGTGGGACAAGCGTGAGCCTGAAAAGCCCGGCAAGCTGCGGCTGATGTATGAGGCCAATCCCATGGCTTTCATCGTGGAGCAGGCAGGCGGTGCTGCCACCAACGGTCAACGGCGCATACTCGACCTGCAGCCCGTCAAGCTGCACGAGCGTGTCAGCGTCGTCCTCGGATCACGTAATGAAGTGCAACGAGTGACCTCATACCACCTAGAGTAAATATTCGTTACTGCATACTTATAGTACTGTAAGCGCATACAGAGCAAACAGTGTCAAGTTTCTTGAAGCTACGACTCAAATCATCAAAGCCGTATGACTGTTACCTGACGAGTGACACTGTCGGGTTGATTCGTTGCGTTGCTAAGGCCGGCTATCCGTAGCTGTGCATTAAGCTGCACGCGGCCTGTGAGCAACAGGAAAGGTTGGTGCACCAACCTCGCAAACCCGCTTACCCCAGTGTGAATCACCGAACTGCGCAGTGGCTCGCCAGTCCACGGTAGCGATCAGCAGTGCTGCTCTGCTAAAATCATAGTCTGCTGCCGGAATAGCTCAGTTGGTAGAGCAGCGCATTCGTAATGCGAAGGTCGTAGGTTCGACTCCTATTTCCGGCACCAAATTACATAATGCACACAATGAAAAAGCCGCGCACTGCGCGGCTTTCTTTTGGGTGTGCGCTTCAGCGTTTTTCACCGATGTGCTTGTCGAAAAACTCCAGATATCGCTTTGCAAAGTCGACCGCATTCTCAAATTTAGCGAACCCGTGAGCTTCAGCGCCGTATGCCACATACTCAAGCTCCTTCCCGGCGTCTTTCATGGCGGCACGGAAACGATCGCCATGACGAATGGGCACGCGTACGTCGTTGATGCCCATTGCCAGCATGACTGCCGCTTTGATCTTACCGGCTTGGCGTGCTGGGGAGGTTGCAATCATCTGCTCACGCTGCGTAGCAAGGTCAAGCACAAACTCGCGATAAAAGCGTTCGGTTCCAGCTGATGGCCTGGTATTGGTATCAGACTCGCCTTGGCTAATCATCAGCTCAAGGTCAGTAACAGCAATGAAAGATACGCCGCACTTGAAAAGGTCCGGCTCGCGCACTAGCCCCATTAGGGTTGCGTAGCCACCGTAGCTACCACCAAACAAGCACATGCGACTTTTATCAACAATACCCTCTTTGACCAAATGTAGCGCGCCATCTGTCAAGTCGTCCTGCATTGCCAAACCCCACTGCCGCTTGCCCAGATCTAAGTGACGACGCCCAAACCCCGTGGATCCACGGGGCTCGGGCTCTAATACGGCATAGCCCCTTGATGCAAGAAGCAGCGCATCATTCCAATAGCCCCATGGGTTGCCTGAGTAGGCTCGAACATTGGGCCCCCCATGGATGTTGATCACTAATGGGAGTGCCTTTGCATCTCGGCCAGGTGGTAACGTTAACCATGCCGGAATCTCCAAGCCATCGCGTGCTTTATAACGAATGAATTTACGCTCTGGCATCAGCTTGGGGTTGAGCCACGGACGTGACGCCACAACAGATTCCAGGCGGTCCTGTGTATGGTCAAACAAGTACACAGTACCTGGATCTTTTGCTGAATAAGACAGTATCAAAGACTTGGAGGTATCGCTGGACTCGGATTCACCTGGGGCGTCATCCGAACCACCACGCGGAAAAATAATGTTGGTATACCCCGGGAATGACTTATCCAGACGGGCTTGAAGCTTTGCGTATCGCTCGTCAAACCAGGCTGTGGCGATTACATCAGCGTTGTAGCGCACGCCGATCAGCTTCTTCGTCTTTGCTTCAAAGAGTAATCCACCTGTGACGTCAATCAACGGGTGCTCGAATACAAGATTTAACAGCTTGCGCTGTTCTGGGTCATATCGATAGATGGCAAACTTGTCTCGGCCGATATTGCTGGCCACATAAAGTGTCTTGTCATCCGAGTCAAAAGCTAACGGGATGATCGTCTCACTCAACTGCTCATAATAGCCTACCGATCTAGTGATCTCTTGCCACTTCCCATCGGCACTACTGCGATAGTGCGTCGTGTATGTCCAGTCATCCTCCTCGATGCGTGTAGCGACTCGCGGGACATTCTTGCTATCCAGTAGCCATCCCACTGTGCGACCAGGTGTTTCAAAGCTCAATAACTCGAACCGGCCGTTCAATGTGTTGAATCGATAAACGTCCGGGAATTCTTTCGTTCGCTCCCTCATTAAACCGATGATCTCGAGTGAATCAGTCCCAACGCGACGTAGCGGTGTGACGTTGCGTATAGACCCCAGTGAAACTCCGCCGCCTGCAGCCTTTCGGTCTGAAATTTCATACGGACGAGAGCCGTCTATATTGACTGCAAATGAGCCAGAGGATCTCGGCTCACCGCTGGCCAGTCGGGTGTCGATGACATTGAACTGAATGCGCTCATTGTTGACCCAGAAGAAACTGGAGACGTCATTTCGATCGAAGTTAGTGACAACAGACCTTGTGCGCTTTTGTAAATCGTAAACAACCAGATTGTCTCTATCTTTGACTGGCGCAAGAACTGCAAGCTTCAGCCCATCAGGAGAAAAGCTATTCGCATTCACTTTAATAGCTGGCAACTTGATAAAGTCTTCAATCGGAATTTGCGCTGGCTGCGTCACCGAGCTACCCACAGTAGCCGCATTAGGTGTCGACTGAGCGAAAACACAGCTCATTGTGGCGAGCGCGACCAACACAGCACCGAGTGGTAGCTGCACAAATCTAAGAAACATACCCTGAACTCCAAAGAAAAAGAGGGGCCGAGGCCCCTCAAACAGTCAAGTCAGTATCAGAAGAATTTGTACGTTGCACCGACTGCAAGGAAACGTCCACGCAAATCGTAGAGCGTGAAGTCGACACCAGTCGTGTAAGCCGGGTCATACGGTGGCTTGCGGTCAAACGCGTTGAGCAATGACGCGCTCAAAGTTAGATTCTTGATGCCTGAGTAGCTGACATAAAGATCCGTTTGATCGTAAGAGTCGACCTTCGGGCTAGGCGGCAACGCGTTCAGCAAATTTCGCGTAGAGGCGTTTACCTGGTCAGTACTCTTTGTGTAGCGCTGCGTCACGGCAGTCGACCAAGGGCCACGCGACCAGTTCAGCGTAAGGGCGGAGCGCAGACGGGGCAAGGAGCTTGTTAGCTCTGATCCGTTCACGCCAGCTACGCTCTCAAGCGGAAGTCCTGGTGCACGGGTGATTTTGTACTTAGCCAAGTAAGCAAAATCGCCCGATAGCACGAAATTCCCTACAGATGATTTTGGAAATTGATACCTAAAGTCCAGATCAAAACCGCGAACGCGTTGCTGATCCGTGTTACGCCAGATGTCCTGAGCGAACACGATGTTGTTGCCTGGGGTGTTGGGATCGGTACAAGCCAAACCATCCAGTCGAACCACTGCATCTGCAAACGCAGGATTACCGGCTATACATTGTTCGATTGCATAAGACAGGTTACCAATGATGCTTTTGCTCAGCTTGATCTCATAGGCATTCATCCCAATGTTGAAGTCCTTGGTGGGTTCAATCACCGCACCGACAGAGTAGCTCTTGGATTGCTCGGGCTGCAGGTTGGGATTCGCACCGAGAATGCCAGGAATCGTGCGGAAGAAGCCCGCGAACGGATCAAAAACCGTTGTAAAGAAAGTAGCTCTTGAATTGGAAATCTCAGGCAGAGTAGGCGCGCGGAAGCCCTCGCCGTAATTGGCACGCAATACGAAAGCGGGGTTGACCGTCCACTTGATGCCTGCTTTGGGAGACAACTCGTTTCCAAAGTCACTATAGTTGTCATACCTGGCGGCAACTTGCGCCTCTAATCCACGCAAGACAGGAATTGAGAACTCAACGAACACAGAAGTGCTGTCACGTTTGCCGTTAGTCGCAGTGCTTCCTTGCCCGACAATATTGAATGCCTGGAAAGGTGCTGCAGCCGTTGCAGATAATGGCGGTGAAGTACCGATAGAGATGGTTTTGATCTGTGATACCAGCGGATCAGGGGTATCAATAATCGCTTCTCTACGATGCTCGATACCCGCGGCAATACCTAGCGGGCCAGCCGGCAAGGTCGCGATCTCGCCAGAGACTTTGGCATCGACGAACTCCAGTTTCGACTCTGCCTTGCGAGTCACATCGACCTTCATCAAGGCAATGAGATCTGGCTGAGAGCCTGGGTTCAGGAAGTTGTATCCGTCACGAATGGCAGGCGATACAACGTCCACTGTCAGGCGGTTTTTGTTGAGTTGCTCGGTTTCGCTGCGGGCAGCACCAGCACCGACTTCCCAATCGAAGTTACCCAACGCACCCTTGGCCCCGATCAGCAACCGCCCAGCATCGGTGTCGATCTCAGCGTTGCGCCCACCAAACTCGTGAAATGTATAAGTCAGTGAACGTGTCCCATTGAGTAGCGGGTTGGTTGCTGCAACGGGGTTAGTCGCCGATGGAATCAGGGGTAACGCGCGCACGCCCCCGTTAGCTGTGATAACCGTTCCTTGCACGAATGCTGGGCTGAATGTCTGCTCTGTCGTATTCTTAGACAGCGATAGCTCTCCAAACAGAGAAAGGGCGGGAGAGACTTCAAACGTACCACGACTCAAAAAGCCGATACGCTCGGTTTTTGGAATCAGAGTTATGTAAGGAACAAGGTTGAACGTACAAGCCGTAGAAGCTGCGGTAAAAGTCTGGCTGATGTCGTCCCTGAGATTGGTGTCAAGATTCGAACCCGCAGGGCAAGGATTTAGTGCAGCGCGCGATGTGGGACCGGTCACAATCGTGCCACCGAAGGTAAATAGTGTTCCGCCACCGGGACGAGAACGAAAATCACCCGACTTGGTGTAATCGCGCTCATCGGCTGTCAGAAGATCACGTGACAAAACATCCAGGGTGGCAAAGAAGTTGAACTTGTCTGCGCCGATATCTCCCGCACCAAATGAGAGATTGCCGCGATACTCATTCATCCCTCCTTCAGTCGCGGTGCCGGCACGCAAACCAGCCTCAAGGCCTCGAAAGGATATTGACCACACCCGCCACCGCATCAGCACCATAAATTGCCGAGGCACCATCTTTCAGAATCTCAACCCTCTCTACTGCAGAGGTTGGAATGCTGTTGAGGTCAACGTATGTATCTTGCAGGTTTTGTGCAAAGCCGTAGCTTGCCATGCGCCGACCGTTGACCAATGTCAAAGTGGCCTTAAGTCCCAGACCCCGAAGTGAAATGCCCGATGCACCCGGTGAAAAGCTGTTCGTGAAAGTCTCGTTGTAGCTGTTACCCTGATTGGCCGGCAGGTCACGCAAGACATCGGCGATCGTTGTCTTACCGGATTTCTCGATTTCCTCACGCGTAATGACCTGGACAGGGGCGACCGTCTCAGTATCCACACGCTTGATGTTCGATCCAGTGACTTCAATCCGCTCTTGTTTTTGTGCAGGCTGCGAGGGTGTTTGTTGAGCATATGCAAAGCTCGCCAGCACAACACTCCCGCCGAATGCGACTGCCAGGCAGCGCACTATAGGCTTGATGCCGTTCATTGAATATTCTCCTGAAAGACTAGGTTTCCACTCGCACTGCTTGGTTAGCTGCGCGCTTTATTTTGTCCATGCTGCAAGGTGCAGCTGGAACCTGCATATTTTGACGCAAACTGCAGCAAAAATTGCTTTTCTTACAATCCTTCTAGGAACTTTGTACCCGTTGAATCACAAGGGTTTGCACTAGCACTCGCGAGATAGCAAAAATGCCGCAGTAGTACAGGGCCGCATGCGCTGTACCACCCGTTTAGCAGTGCTGCGTCGTGGGCAACGTCGCAAATCGATCGGGCGCTTTCGGCGTCAGCGATCATTGATTCAGGCGATTGTCCGCAGGCGATTTACTCCGCTGTTGGTGAGTCGCTACCCCCTACGCCGCCGCGGCCAGCCTGGGCACGGCTGCCAGTAGCCGCTGGGTGTAGGCGTCTTGAGGGTTGGCCAGGAGCTGCTCTGCGAGCCCCGCCTCGACGATCTTGCCGCGGTTCATCACCGCGATTTCATCGGCGAAGTACTCGACCACTCCAAAATTGTGCGTGATGAACAGGTAAGCCACGCCAAGCTGCTGCTGCAACTCGCCGAGCAGATTGAGGATTTGCGCCTGCACGGATACGTCGAGCGCCGACGTGGGCTCGTCGCAAATGATGATTTCGGGCTCTACTGCCAGCGCACGAGCAATGGCAATGCGCTGGCGTTGCCCGCCCGAGAACTCATGCGGGTAACGCGCAACGGCGTCGGGGCGTAACCCTACACGCTCAAGCAGCGCAGACATGCGCTCGTCGCGCTCTTTGGCGCTCCATTCGGGGCGCAGCGTCGCCATGCCCTCTTCCAGAATCTCACCCACGCGCATGCGCGGGTTGAGCGAGGCAAACGGGTCTTGAAAGATGATTTGAATCTTGCGCCGTGCCTCGCGCAACGCCTCGCCATCCAGGCTCAGCAGAGGCTTACCGTCGAGCGTTGCACTGCCGCTGACACGGGCAATCCCATCGAACAAGCGCAGTAGCGCCTTGCCGGTGGTCGTCTTGCCGCAGCCCGACTCGCCCACCAGCGCCAGGGTACGCCCTTGCCGCACCTGAAATGTGACGCCATCCACCGCCTTGACCGCGCCCACCTCGCGCTTGAGCAGCCCTTTGCGAATGGGAAACTCCACCCGAAGATCTTTTACTTCAAGTAGTATATTGCCTTCACTGGTTTTTCTATGGGCGCTCTGGATTTGTACTGTAACAGGTATATCAAACATGCCCTCCCCCGGCTGGTAAAAGTGGCAACGCACGGCATGCGTACCTGCAATCACCTCGAGCTCGGGCGGCATCGTGTGGCAACGTTCCACGGCCACGGTACAGCGGTCGACAAACCGGCAGCCGGCGAACTCACGTGTCAATGCCGGCACGGTGCCTTTGATGGCCGACAAGGCCATGCCACGTTTGGCGGCATCGGGTAGCGCGCTCACCAACTGCCGCGCGTAAGGGTGCAGTGGTTTGGCAAAAAACTCTGCCGCCTCGCTCACCTCGACAATCTGCCCTGCATACATCAGCGCCACACGGTGCGCCATTTGCGAGACCACGGCCAGGTCGTGCGTAATGAGCAAGAGCGCCATGCCCATGTCGCGCTGAAGTTGCTTGAGCAAGTCGAGGATCTGCGCTTGTATCGTGACATCCAGCGCAGTAGTGGGTTCATCGGCAATCAGCAATTCGGGCTCGGCCGCTAACGCAATGGCAATCATCACGCGCTGCTTTTGCCCACCCGACATTTGGAACGGGTAGTCATCGATACGGCGCTCAGGTTCGGGAATGCCCACTTTCTTGAGCCACTCAATGGCCTTGGTGCGCGCGGCGGCCCCTCGCAAAGCCGTGTGAGTTTCGATCGTTTCGACGATTTGATCGCCCACACGCATCACCGGGTTGAGGCTGGTGGCGGGTTCTTGAAAAATGATGCCCATGCTGCCGCCGCGCACGTCGCGCATGCTGGCTTCAGGCAGGTCAACGATGTCAGTGCCTTCAAACCGTACGTGGCCGTGCGTCACGCGGCCGTTCTCGGGCAGCAGGCGCATGAGGGCCATGGCCGTCATGCTTTTGCCGCAGCCCGACTCGCCCACCAACGCAAACGTTTCACCACGCTTGATGCTGAGGCTCAAGCCGTCCAGCGCCTTCACGAGCCCGGCTTCCGAATCCAAGCCCACTTTGAGTCCTGTTGTTTCCAGCATGCTATGCGTCCTCAGGCAGCCTTGGGTTTGTTGAACAGCTTCACGCGGAAGCTGCGGCTACGCGGGTCGAACGCGTCACGCACACCGTCCGCAAACAGATTGGCAGCCAGTACCAGCGCCAGCATCATGAAGAACGCCGTTGTGAAGCTCCACCACACCACGGGGCTGCGGCTCATTTCGCTGC
>CAYSMM010000034.1:0-12377 GCA_964432095.1 uncultured Burkholderiaceae bacterium
CCGGCCTCGTGCGTGCCGTCACGCCGCAATCGCAGCAAAGCGCGATGCCTGGCGGTGCAGCCGCGCTGGCACAGGCAGATACTGCCACTTCTGCCACTAGCACGATGCCTGCAGCACGCAGCGCGGCGGCTAACAAACCTCAAGCCCGTAGCGGCAGCGGCCGCTCTCCGTCCGTAGCATCGCGAACACCCAGCGTACCGCTTGCCACCTCGCCAGTGGTTGCACAAACGCAGCGCGTGATCGACCCGAACGCGGGCACGGTGGAAAGCGTCACGCCCGTCACCAAGAAAGGCGACGGCACTGGCATAGGCGCAGTGGCCGGCGGCGTGCTCGGCGGTGTGCTAGGCCGCCAGATTGGCAAGGGCTCCGGCCGCGATGTGGCCACGGTGATCGGTGCAGTGGGCGGCGGTGTGGCAGGCCATCACATCGAGAAGAACGTGCGCGCCAAGACGGTGTACCAGGTGCGTGTTCGCATGGACGACGGCAGCACCCGCACGATCGAGCAAGCCACTGCGCCCAGCGTGGGTGCACGCGTGACGCTAGACGGCAACCAGATTCGCGGCAGCGGCGCAAGCCAGTCGCAAGAGTCACGGGCCACCGTTGAGCCGTACCAGCGTGACCTGCGCTACGAAGCGTAAGGAAACGCTGAAGAAATGGCTACGCGGATGCAATGCATCGTCACAGCCCAGTCGGAATCCTCACTTACGCCTAAGTAAGCTCCGGTTCCTACTGAGCCCCCGTTCCTTGCCTTGCACCCGCTCGCCAGACTTCTTCAGCATTTCCCCAGTTCCCTGACGTTTGCCCCTTTTGGCCGACTCTACGCCGGCCTTTTTGTTTGCACCGCTCTAAAATGCGTTGATTGACATAGCGACTGAAAGAGACGGTGATGCATACAAATGCTCTGCAACTATTCCTCGCGGGCTTGATGGTGATTACACCGGCTGCAGCTCTGGCATCGGCCGACTCCTCCATGCCACCCGGTGTGCAGTGGCGCACTGTGGCCGGTGAGGCCGACGCGCAACAGGCATTTACCGAGGCCAAGTCACAGAACAAGCCGGTGTTTCTGTATTGGGGGGCGGTGTGGTGTCCGCCTTGCAACCAGGTGAAAAGCACCATCTTCACGCGGCGCGACTTCATCGAGGGCAGCAAGCAGTTCGTGCCGGTTTATCTGGACGGTGACAGCCCTGGCGCACAAAAGCTCGCGTCGCGCTACAAGGTGCGCGGCTACCCCACGATGATTTTGTTCAAGCCCGATGGCCGCGAGATCACGCGCCTGCCCGGCGAGGTGGATCCGCAGAAGTACCTGCAGGTGCTCACGCTAGGCGTGAGCGGCGGGAGGCCCGTGAAAGAGTTGATGCAGCAGGCACTTGGCAAATCCGCCGGAGCACTCCGCGCTCAAGACTGGCGCATGCTCGGCTTTTATTCCTGGGAGCTGGACGAGCAGCAGATCGTGAGCAACAAGGACGAGTTACCGGCCATGCTCAACAAGCTGGCCGCAGCGTGCCCCGCCGCGCTCGCCGATGTGCAACAGCGCCTGCAACTCAAGGCGTTGGTGGTGTCCGCTAGCGCGAGCAATAAGCCCGAGTTGAAAGACGACCAACGCCAGCAACGCATCACGCAGGTGATGCAGGTGTTGAGCGACAACACGCTTGCGCGGCAGAACTTCGATGTAATCGCGCCCTACGCCAAGAGCGTGACAAGCTATCTTGCTCCGGCCAAGAGCAAAGATCGCGAGCAGCTTGCTGCGGTGTGGGCCTCTACGCTCGACCGGCTGGCTGCTGACGCGACGCTGTCGCGCTCTGACCGTATGGATGCGGTGATCGCGCGCGTGGCGCTGGCGAAGATCGACGACGAGAAAGCGGCGCTGTCCGACGTGCTCAAGCAGCACGTGCGCACACACGCGCAGCGCACCGACCGCGAGTCCACTGACAAGTTCGAGCGCCAGGCCGTGATTCCATCGGTGGGCTACGCGCTGACAGAGGCTGGTTTGTTCGACGAGGCCGAAGCGCTGCTCAAGGCCGAGCTGCCCAAATCGGTGGCTGCTTACTATCACATGAGCGGCCTGTCCTCCAACGCGCGCAAAAAGGGCGACAAGCCCGCTGCGGTGGACTGGGCCGAGAAGGCCTACGTGGCCAGCCAGGGCCCGGCCACGCGCTTGCAGTGGGGCGCGGCCTATGTGGCCTCTGTCATCGATCTGGCGCCGCAAGACGCCGCGCGCATTGAGAAGGCCGTGGCCAGCGTGATTGGCGATATCGAGGTCAAACCCGAGACGTTTTACGAGCGCAGCCAGCGCAGCCTGGAGCGCATCGGCAAGAAGCTGCATGAGTGGAACAAGGACGGCAAGAACGCCGACGTGGTGCAACGGCTGCAACAGCGTTTGGGTGAAGTGTGCGGCAAGCTGCCTCCCAAAGACCCAGCGCGGAGCAACTGTGATGCAGCATTTAAGCCCGCCAAGGCTGCGGCCCAGCGGCACCCAAATGCATTGTAAGAGTAAAAATCATTGATACTCATATAAGTAATATGTATACTAGTGTTTATTGACTACCAGTAAAGGCATTATAGAGGAAAGAGTATCAAGCTATTCAGTCATTGACGTAGCGATAAAAAAGGCCGCGAGTGAATTCACCCACGGCCTTTTTGTTTGACTGCTACCGATGCTCAAGCGTCAGCACACAGGATGTTGACGCACGACTGACCTACACTCGATCTGTAGCAGCATTACGGCGCTGGCCATGCGCCAGCACTCGCCTGCGGGCCAGCAGGGCCATGGCAGCCAATATCAATAGCGCCGCAAGCTCTGCTGGTGTGACAGCACCGCCGCCCCCGCCGCCTCCACCGCCGCTATCACCCCCCGAGCTGGGTGGGGGTGGCGCTGCATTCACCGTGACGTTGACATCGTCGGTTGCCGTTGCACCGGCTGTGTCTGTCACAGTGAGGCGGAAGGTGAAGGTCCCTACGGTCGATGCAGTGAATGTCGGCGTAGCGGTGGCTGCGCCGCTCAATGTCATGGCTGTGCCTGCTGTCTGCGTCCACGCATAGGTTGCGATCGTGCTGGCTGGTGCCGAGGCCGTGCCATTGAGCGTGACCACGCTATTCTGTGTGACGGTCTGGTCTGCGCCTGCATTGGCGGTGGTGGTGGCTACGGTGATGACGACGTCGTCCGTCGCAGTACGGGCCGGAGTGGCGTTGTCGGTCACCGTCAGGCGGAAGGTCAGCGTGCCGACGGCCGCAGGTGCGGTGAAGCTGGCATTGGCCGTGTTGGCATTGGCCAGCGTGACGGTGGTGCCCGCCGTCTGCGTCCAGGCATAGGTGATACCGTTGCCAGTGCCAGAGCCTTGCAGTGGCACGTTGGGCGCATTGCGCGCAACCGTAAGGTCTGCACCGGCGTTGGCCGTCGGCGCGCCCAGGGCTTGAGCCTGCGTTACCGCGGCAGATACATCCAGCATGCCCTTGCCGCATTCTGGCTTGACCGCGGGCGTGACGCAGTAGGTGCCGGCGGGGAAGGTCCGCGCGGTGTTGGTGAGGATGCTGCGGATTTGCGTAAGCGTCAGGTTGGGCGCAGCGCCCAGCATGGCGGCGATAGCGCCGGCGACGTGCGGTGTAGCCATGCTGGTGCCCGCTTTGCCGCCAGTCACATCCGTGCCGGGTACGGTGGTGCCATTGTTGTCGGTCGACCAGGCGAACCGACCGGCCTGCGTAAAGGTGGTGCTACTGCCGGGCACAGTCCCTGTCAGACTGACGGGGACCACCGTACCGGTGCCACCCCCCGGCGCGCTGATGAATACACCGTCGCCATTGTCGCCGCCTGCGGCACCCACATTGGAGAAGGTTGAGTTGTCACCGTCAAAGGTGTGCGAGGTCACCGCAATTGCGCCGGGGCAGTTGGAGGGCTCGGCAATTCGAGAGGGGTCGCCATCATTACCGGCAGCCACCACCACCGCAATGCCCTTGGCGGTGATGGCATTGAACGCATTCGCATAGTTGGGGCTACAGGCGCCATCGCCAGCCGAGCCGCCAAGGCTCATGTTGATGACCTTGGCCACATTGGCATTCGTGGGCGGCGTAATCTCGCCGGTGGGGGTGCTGATGCTGCCGGGGATGCCAGCGGCCCAGTACATGCCGTCGATGATGTCGGAGTCCGCGCCGCCGCACTTGCCCAGTGCACGCACCGGCAGAATCTTGGCATTGCGCGCCACACCAGCCACGCCAGCGCCGTTATTCACCACGGCAGCAATCGTGCCTGATACGTGCGTGCCATGCCAGCTACTGTCGCTGTCGTTAGCGTCACCGTCGTTGCAGACGGAGTAGGTGGTCTTTTCGGTCGCCGTCACCCAGTCGCCTGGGTCTTGCGCGTCGCTGTCGCGACCACCGCCATCGTTGGCTACGAAGTTGACGGGCAAGGGGGTTAAGTTACTGCGAATGAAGTCAAAGCCCGTCAGCACATTGGGGTTCAAGTCAGCATGCGGCCGGTAGCCCGTGTCGATGACAGCCACCACCACGCTGGGGCTGGAGCCGGTGACCACGTCCCACGATGCGGGCAGGTTTGCGCCGCCGGCTGCGGGCTTGCCGCCGTACAGCTCGGTGGGCGCGCGTAAATGCCATTGCAGGCTGGTGTAGTTGGGATCGTTGGGCGCCAGCAGAGGTCGGCGCAACTTGTTGTAGGACACGTGCGCGACAGATGGGTCTTGCTCCAGCCGCGCCTTAAGTTGCGTAGCCTCATCGGCCCGCAGCACACGGTTGAGGGTGAACACCGCGTCGCCGCTAATCATGCTGCGCTCAAACTTGAGGCCGGTGTCGGCGGCAATGCGCTTGAGTGTCGCGTCGCCCGCGCGGGCCACCTGCTTCAGGCCGCTGCGGCTGTCTTTGAGGCCGACGATAAACCCCAGGATGGGCGACGGTGCCGCGGGCTTGGCAAGCTTTGCGCCGGTGCTGGGAGCAAGCGCAATATTGCGAGGCCATTTGATGCTGTCCTGAGTGGTGCCGGCCATGCCCGAGAGCACAGCCACGCCCAGTGCAGCGGCGAGAGTTCTGAGGACGACGCGCTTCACAAAATCTCCTGTTTCCTGTGTGTTGTGGCTTAACGCCCGGCCGGTGCAGGCCGCGTACAGCCGTGGATCCGTTGCAAATTATCTGTCATCGAGCCGCCGCGCCGCGTAATGCCGAGGTGAATGTAGGCTTTGGGCGACAAGCGGTGGCTGCGATGTGACAAACTCAAGCAGCGGGGTTGGCCGGCAGCCCACTAGCGTTGGGTGGCCAAATCCATCGTCCAGTAGGCGCTGCCCGTCGCGCTTTTCACGCAGGCCACGCCAATGTCTTTGTATTTGGCGTTCATGATATTGGCGCAGTGGCCCGGGCTTTGCAGCCAGCCGGCCATTACGCTGGCCACGCCGTTGTAGCCCGAGGCGATGTTCTCCCCGGCTGTGGACCAGTTGTAGCCCGCGTTGCTGATGCGCTGGTCGAACGTCGTGCCGTTCTGACTGGTGTGGCTGAAATAGCCCTTTTGTGCCATGTCGGCCGAGTGTGCGGCGGCGGCAGCGAACAGTTTGTCGTTCCACGCCAGTGCGGCGGTGGCCACATACGCTGTGCTGCCGCAGGTGCGCGCCTGCGCACGCGCGTTGTTCACGGCCGTCATCACGCTTTGCACAAAGTCCGGGATCGCGCAACTCGTGGCCTCGGTCACACTGGTGCTGGCAGCTGGCGGGGCGTTGCCACCCGCGGGTGGAGTGGCAGGCGGCGGTGTGCTCGTAGCGGGTGCGGCAGTGGCCACCGCCTCGCCGCCGCCTCCACCGCCGCAAGCCGCCAGCAACAGCACCGCAGCCAATAGCAGCCACGGCAAGCGATGTCGCAGCAAGGGCTGCAATGCGATGGGGGTGGAGTGATTCAAAGTCATGATGCACAGAGTATGAAGGGCGGGCGGCCGTACTGCGTGACAGCTTGTGGTGCAGCAGGGTAACAAGTGTTGCGAGCTGAACACTTATGCGTACACTAGCATACTTATTGGTGTATATAGACTTTGCTGGTTGCTTGAATTTAGCGTCGTCTGTATAGAGCAAAGAGTATTATATGATTTTACTGCTTTGCAGACGACGCCGGAATCATGCGGCGTGCGGTTGTCGCCCGTGGGCAACGTCTGCAAGCCGCGAGTGCCACTACTCCACGGCCTTGACGAGGTCTTCCATCACCTTCTTGGCATCGCCGAACACCATCATGGTTTTGTCCATGTAGAACAGCTCGTTGTCCAGACCCGCGTATCCGCTGGCCATGGAACGCTTGTTGACGATGATGGTGCGCGCCTTGTGCGCCTCCAGAATCGGCATGCCGTAAATCGGGCTGCCCTTCACATGCGCGGCGGGGTTCACCACGTCGTTGGCGCCGAGGATGAGCACCACGTCGGTTTGTGCAAACTCAGCGTTGATATCTTCCATCTCGAACACCTGGTCGTATGGCACCTCAGCCTCGGCCAGCAGCACGTTCATGTGGCCCGGCATGCGACCGGCTACCGGGTGAATTGCATACTTCACCGTTATGCCCTTGGCGGTGAGCTTGGCGGCCAGCTCCTTCACGGCATGCTGCGCACGGGCCACCGCCAGGCCATAACCCGGCACGATGATCACGCTTTCGGCATTGCCCAGCATGAAGGCCACGTCGTCGGGGCTGCCGCTTTTCACGTTGCGCTGCTGCGCGCCGCCTGCAGCCGCTGCCGTCTCGCCGCCAAAGCCGCCCAGCAGTACGTTGAAGAAGCTGCGGTTCATGGCCTTGCACATGATGTAGGAGAGGATGGCGCCCGAGCTGCCCACCAGCGAGCCGGCGATGATGAGCATGGCGTTGTTGAGCGAAAAGCCAATGCCTGCGGCTGCCCAGCCCGAATAGCTGTTGAGCATGGACACCACCACTGGCATGTCAGCCCCGCCAATGGGAATGATGATGAGCACGCCGAGCACGAACGCAATCGCCGTCATGATGCCGAAGCTCCACCAGCTTTGCGTGATGAAAAAGTGAATGCCAAAGCCCAGCATCGCCACGGCCAGCGCAAGATTGAGCAGGTGCTGACCGCTAAACACCACTGGCGCGCCTTGGAACAGACGGAATTTATATTTGCCGCTGAGCTTGCCAAACGCGATGACCGAGCCGCTGAAGGTGATGGCGCCGACGAAGCAACCGATGAACAGCTCGATGCGGTTGCCCAGCGGAATCGCATCGCTCGCGCTTTGCGTAATGCCCAGCGCCTGCGGCTCCATCACCGCGACGATGGCGATGAGCACCGCGGCCAGGCCGATCATGCTGTGCATGAAGGCCACCAACTCGGGCATCTTGGTCATCTCCACCTTGTTGGCCATATAGGCGCCCAGCCCACCACCCACCACCAGGCCAGCGAGCACGTAGCCCAGGCCCGTGCTGGCGCTGCTGGAGAGCTTGAAGATCAGCGCCACCGTGGTGAGCACGGCAATGGCCATGCCCGTCATGCCAAACAGGTTGCCGCGAATTGATGTGGTGGGGTGCGACAACCCCTTGAGCGCCTGAATGAAGCAGATGCTGGCGACCAGGTACAACAGAATGACGACGTTGAGTGAGAGGTTCATTTTTTCTCCTTCTTCTTGAACATCTCCAGCATGCGGCGCGTCACGAGAAAGCCGCCGAACACATTCACGGCGGCAAGTGCCACTGCGAGGGTGCCGAGGATTTTGGCCATAGGCGTCACCGTGAGCGCCGCGGCGAGCATGGCACCGACGATGATGATGGCGCTGATGGCATTGGTCACCGCCATCAGTGGCGTGTGCAGCGCAGGGGTGACGTTCCACACGACGTGATAGCCCACATAAATGGCCAGCACGAAGATGATGAGATTGATGATGAGGGGGCTGACTGTTTCCATGTTGGTGCTCCGCACCCGTTCGCGTTGAGCGGGTCGAGGCATCGATGCTTGAATGCCTCGAAGTGCTCAGCACAGACGGCTACTTTTTCTTGACCTCTCCGTTATGCGTCATCAGGCAGGCGGCGACGATCTCGTCTTCCAGGTTCATGTTGAACGTGGCGTCTTTGTTGATCACGAGCTTCAAAAAATCCAGCAGGTTACGCGCATACAGCGCCGAAGAGTCGGTGGCCACACTCGCAGGGATATTCACTGCGCCGATGATCGTGACGCCGTGCTTGATGACGGTTTTGCCGGGCTCGGTGAGCTCGCAATTGCCGCCGCGCTCTGCAGCCATGTCCACGATCACGCTGCCGGGCTTCATGCTCTGAACCACGTCGGCGCTGATCAGGCGCGGCGCGGGCCGGCCCGGAATCAGCGCGGTAGTGATGGCCATGTCGGCCTGCTTCAGTCGCTCGGCCACCAGCGCGGCCTGACGCTTCATCCATGATTCAGGCATGGGTCGCGCGTAGCCGCCAGTGCCTTGTGCGATCTCGCGCTCTTCGTCCGTCTCGAACGGCACGTCGATGAACTTGCCGCCGAGAGACTCGACCTGCTCCTTGGTGGCGGGCCTCACATCGGAGGCCTCCACCACTGCGCCCAAGCGCTTGGCGGTGGCGATCGCCTGCAGGCCTGCGACGCCTACGCCGAGTATGACGACACGCGCAGCCTTCACGGTGCCAGCGGCGGTCATCAGCATCGGCATCAGCTTGCCGTAGGCGTTGGCGCCCATCAGCACGGCCTTGTAGCCTGCGATGTTGGCTTGCGAGGACAGCACGTCCAGCGACTGTGCACGGCTGATGCGCGGCGCAGCCTCCAGCGCAAACGTGGTGAGGCCCGCGGCATTCATCGCGTTCAGGCCGTCGGTATTGAAGGGTTCGAGCATACCCAGCAGGATTTGGCCGTGCTTCATCAGCGCCAGTTCGTCGGCTTGCGGCGCACGCACCTTGAGTACCAGCTCGCCGCTGAAGGCACCAGCACGGTCGGTGAGCTCTGCGCCCGCGGCCACGTATGCGTCGTCGGTGTTGCTACTGGCGATGCCTGCCCCCGCTTCAACCTTGATGCTGTGGCCCTGGGTTTTGAGCTTCTTGACGGTCTCGGGCGTTGCGGCTACCCGCGTCTCGCCTTGTGTTGTTTCTTTTGGGACGGTGATGAGCAATTGTCCCCTCCATGTTTCGTTAATCGCAATTGCCGCGCATCTTTGCTCAAAAGCCCCGGGTTGTCCATTAGACAAACAGCATGAGCTTATGCATTCGTCTTGTGGAACTCGTGCGTTAAGGGAACTCCCTAGAATGCGGGTATGGTCTGGAAGCCTTCTGTCACTGTTGCCGCCGTCATCGCGCTTGAAGGCCGATTTTTGCTGGTGCAAGAGCACACGCCTGAGGGGCTCAAGCTCAACAACCCGGCCGGGCATTTGGAGCCCGGCGAAAGCCCCATCGATGCCTGCGTACGCGAGGTGCTGGAAGAAACCGCCCGGCGCTTTGTACCCCAGGCTTTTCTGGGGTGCTATCTGTCACGCTTTCAGAGGTCAAATCCAGGGCCAATCTCGGAGTCGATACTCAATGAAGTAAATGCCAGTTACCGCTCTATAGATAACCAGCAACGCCACAATACTAATTGCAGTAATAATGGTAATAATCTGACCGAGGACATCACTTATCTGCGGCTGGCGTTTGTGGGAACGGTTGAAAACGAGCTGCCCGGCCACAGCTACGACAAAGAGATCGTGCGCACGCTGTGGCTGAGTGCCGATGAGTTGCGCTTGCGCAGTGCTGAACATCGCAGCCCGCTGGTGATGCAATGCATCAACGATGCCCTGGCGGGCCGCAGCCTGCCGCTCGAGGCCGTGTTCACGCATCCCTCGGTGTATGCGGCTGAGGCGAAATCTTCATCAACATGAGCAAAGCAAAACAAACCGTCGTTGTGGGTTTGTCGGGCGGCGTGGATAGCGCCGTCAGCGCGTGGCTGCTCAAGCAGCAGGGCTACCATGTCGTGGGCATTTTCATGAAGAACTGGGAGGACGACGACGACAGTGAATACTGCTCATCGAATGTCGATTTCGTCGACGCTGCCAGCGTGGCCGACGTGATTGGCATCGAGATCGAGCATGTGAACTTCGCGGCCGAGTACAAAGACCGCGTGTTCGCCGAGTTCCTGCGCGAATACTCGGTCGGTCGCACGCCCAACCCCGACGTGCTGTGCAACGCCGAAATCAAGTTCAAGGCGTTTCTCGATCATGCTATGCGACTGGGCGCAGAGAAAATCGCCACCGGCCACTATGCGCGTGTGCGTTTCAACGCTCTGACCGGCCGGCACGAACTGCTCAAGGGGCTGGACGCGAGCAAGGACCAAAGCTACTTTCTGCATCGGCTGACACAGGCGCAGCTTTGCAGAACGCTGTTTCCGGTGGGTGAGCTTGCGAAGACCGAGGTGCGCCGCATCGCTGCACAAATCGGACTGCCCAACGCGAAGAAGAAAGACTCCACCGGCATCTGCTTCATCGGCGAGCGGCCGTTCCGCGAGTTTCTCAATCGCTATCTGCCCACCCAACCCGGCCCCATCAAAGACGATCAGGGCCGCAAGCTCGGCGAGCATGTAGGCTTGGCGTTTTATACCCTCGGCCAACGCAAGGGCATAGGCATTGGCGGCGTGAAAGAAAAGTCGGGCCCGGGTACGCATCACAGGCCGCGCAGCGGTGGTGAATCGGGGACTGACACCGATATCGAGGCAGCGCCCGTTGCAGTGAAGGATCACGAGCCCTGGTACGTGGCACGCAAAGACATGGCGAGCAACACGTTGTATGTGGTGCAGGGGCACGATCACCCCTGGCTGCTCACGCGCACGCTGCATGCGCAAGACGCGTCGTGGATTGCGGGTCAAGCGCCAGCGCCGGGTTCCTACGGCGCAAAGTCGCGCTACCGCCAGGCCGATTCGGCTTGCATGCTCGTCAGCAGTGCAAGCGGCGAGTTTGAGCTCAGCTTCAAGCAGCCGCAATGGGCCGTCACACCCGGGCAAAGCGCGGTGCTCTACGACGGTGAAGTGTGTTTGGGCGGTGGAGTGATTGCGTAGTTGCCCTTGACCGCAAACCCAAGAGACAGTCATGATGCGGACGCACAGGGGGCGTCTATTGAAACGGTGTCGCGGGAGGAGTGATGAATCCATTTGATCAGCAGATCCGTGACTGGACACCGGTGCTAGGTCGCCCCGTAGCAAGACCGGGCTCGTTGTTTCTGCTGCGGCGTGGCAACAGACCGGGTTCGCCTGGATTTAGCCTGCCAAGGCCGTGGGGGACCGATTTGACGAGTCAGCGTATGTCTATGGACTCCTTCGCACCGGGGTCATGGCAGCATGATCGCGTACCGCCTCCGTTTCACATCACGGCGTCGCTGCTGCGACGTGTATTTCCAGCAACTACTCGAGTGGCATGCGAGACATTCGCTGATCCGCTGACAAGGTTCATGATGCGGTTTGAGATCGACACCGTCAGGCGTATGTCGGCGTTCTTTGGGCAAATTGCAGTGGAGTCTTCGCAACTGCGTGTAGTGGAAGAAAACCTGACCTATACCACTGAAGACCGCCTTCGAGAGGTGTTTGGCAACAAGCTGCCAATGGACTCTCTCAGCAACTATGTCCGTTCACCCAGTCGACTTGCCAATCGAGTCTATGCAGGCATGGGAGGTAATGGCGACGAGTCTTCGGGCGATGGCTTTAGCTATCGCGGCCGAGGTTTGATTCAGTTGACGTTGAAAGACAACTACAAAAGCTTTGCGGAGTATTCAAGAGTGGATGTCGTATCCGACCCCGATCTGGTTGCCCAACCTCACTATGCAGTCTGGTCAGCTTGCTGGTATTGGCACGTGAATAGGCTCAATAGTTTTGCAGATACCCGGGACTTTCGACGTTTAACGGGTCTTATCAACAAGAGACAGCTTCACCTGGAAGAACGGATTCAAGCGACCGGCCATGCCGACTCGGTGCTGCGTCATGAACTTGGGGTGCTCCGATGGTAAAGAGGTTAGCTACGTTATTAATCTGCTTAAGTGTTTCCCTGGATGTGCTGGCTGTACCTCAGCACCCCTGTGCGGAAGACGCTGTGATGCAAGCCAAGAAGTTGCTGACGCTGCATGCCGGCTCCTTGGACGACACCTCCTACCCAATTTCCATAGATACTGGCGTCAGGCAACGGGCACCCATCCGGCATCCGGTTTATCCTAGATTGCGATTAGACGTTCTTGAAGTATGGGCGTCCGATGCCAAGGGTCGTTTCCGCATGCGATTCATGTATGAGCGCAGCGTCAAAGTATGCTCGGCGCTGATCGGACAAGAGGTACTGACGTACTCAATGTACTCTAGGCACTACTCGCTTGATTAGCCTTCTGTGCGCGCGCAATGCGGCTTGCATCAAACCCAAGCCGCGCGGCTAGCGCCTGCCAGTGGTTGGAAAGCGGGAGATGGTCAGTCACAGCGT
>CAYSMM010000035.1:0-389 GCA_964432095.1 uncultured Burkholderiaceae bacterium
CGGGCCAGTTCCAGCACGGCAGTCAGCTCGGCACGCTTGGCCTGCCCCAGACCCTTGATGGCTTTGAGTTGCGCCGGGCTGGCGTTGAGCAGTGCCGCTACGCTGCCAAATTGCTGCAGCATCTCGCGCGCAAGCACAAGCACGCTCTTGCCCTTGAGCCCGGTGCGTAACAGTAAGGCCAGCAACTCAGCGTCGGCCAGGGCAGCGGGGCCGTGGGCAAGCAGTTTCTCGCGCGGGCGCTCGGATTGTGGCAAGTCGGATAGGGGCATGGCAATCTGGGAGAATATCTTCAAGTTTAAGCAATCAGTCTATTGCCCCATCGCGCTCACCATGCCTACCGTCGTATCCGGCTCCTACCTCACGTTGCACTACCGCCTGATTGGCCCGGA
>CAYSMM010000035.1:399-10589 GCA_964432095.1 uncultured Burkholderiaceae bacterium
GCGTGGCCATCATGGATACGTTCAACGACAAGCCCGCCACGCTCACGCTGGGCAGCGGACAACTCGCACCGGGGATCGAGGCGCATCTCGTGGGGTTGGAGCAAGGTGCACACAGGCAGATCACGCTGGCACCAGGCGAGGCATTCGGCGAGCGCAACCCAGAGCTGTTGCAGCGCGTGAGCCGCAAGCTGCTGGCCGACGAAGGTGACCCGGATGAGGACTATGGCGTGGGCGACATCGTGCAGTTTGCCGCGCCCAACGCTCAGGGCTCAAGCTACGCCGGGGTGGTCAAAGAGGTGCATGAGGATTACGTACTGTTGGACTTCAATCACCCGTTAGCCGGCCAGGCTTTGACGTTTGAGGTGAAGTTGATTGGAGTTTTATAGTGCTAATACTTCAACCCCTATATTGCCTTTTCTGGTTGCTATGTAATAAGTAAATGGTATTTACTAATTAGAGTATATAAATCAATGTCAGAAGTGCTGTTGGCCAGTCCGCGTGGCTTTTGTGCCGGTGTGGATCGCGCGATCGACATCGTCGAGCGTGCGCTCGCGAAGTTCGGTGCGCCCATTTACGTGCGGCACGAGATTGTGCACAACACCTTTGTCGTCAATGAATTGAAGGCTAAGGGCGCGATTTTTATCGAAGAGCTGGCCGATGTGCCACCTGGCGCTACGCTCGTTTTTAGCGCGCATGGCGTGAGTAAAGCTGTGCAGCATGAGGCCGAGCAACGCGGCTTTCGCATTTTTGATGCCACTTGCCCGCTCGTCACCAAGGTGCATGTGGAAGTGGCCAAGCTGCACAAAGAGGGCTATGAATTCATCATGATCGGCCACAAAGGTCACCCTGAAGTGGAGGGCACGATGGGCCAGCTCGACTACGGCATTCATCTCGTGGAGGACGTAGCCGAC
This sequence comes from uncultured Burkholderiaceae bacterium, assembly GCA_964432095.1. Lineage (GTDB taxonomy): Bacteria > Pseudomonadota > Gammaproteobacteria > Burkholderiales > Burkholderiaceae_C > CAYSMM01. Next base: position 1,311 of record CAYSMM010000035.1, read on the forward strand.
GTGGCCACAGTACAGCCCGGCAGCAGCAAGCTCGCCGTTGTCACACAAACCACACTGAGTGTGGACGATGCGGCCGAGATCATGGCGGCGGTGAAGGCGCGCTTTCCGCACATCCGCGAGCCCAAGAAACAGGACATCTGCTACGCCACGCAAAACCGGCAGGACGCAGTGAAGTTCATGGCACCGCAGGTGGACGTGGTGGTGGTTGTCGGCAGCCCCACCAGCAGCAACAGCAACCGGCTGCGCGAAGTGGCGCAACGGCTGGGCACGCGAGCCTATATGGTGGACAGCGCGAGCGAGTTACAGCATGAGTGGCTGGCCGGTGCGCGGCGCGTAGGCGTCACGGCCGGCGCATCGGCACCCGACATTCTGGTGCGCCAAGTAATCGAGAAACTCAAGGCCTGGGGCATAGGCAGTGTGCGCTCGCTCGACGGCGTGGTGGAAGATGTTCGCTTTCCGCTGCCCAAGGGCTTGAAGCTCGAGGCCGAGTCGCCGCCTTCTCATCTGCACGTGAATGCGCACGAGCAAGGCAAAAGCTAGAGCAGCATACCCATGAGTTTTGACCACTCCGCATTTCGCGCTGAGGTGGAGCGTGCCCAACGCCGTATTGCCGCACATATCCGCAAAACACCTTGCATGCGAATGGAGCGTGACACGCTTTCGGCTTTGAGCATCGAGCATGACGGCGAAATCTGGCTCAAGCTCGAGCAACTGCAGGTCGCTGGCAGCTTCAAGGCGCGCGGCATGTTCAACCGCATGCTGAGCGTGCAGGTGCCCGAGGCGGGTGTCACCATCGCGTCGGGCGGCAATGCAGGTATAGCCACGGCATACGCAGCCCGCGCACTCAACCACCGCGCCGAAGTGTTTGTGCCGTCTGTGTCGTCACACGCCAAACGCGAAGCTCTTGCTGCGCTGGGTGCTGCTGTGCGAGTCCACGGTGAGGTTTATGCCGATGCGCTAGTCGCATGCGAGCAGCATCAACTCAGCACCGGCGCATTGATGATGCATGCCTACGATCAGCCCGAGGTGGTGGCCGGAGCAGGCACACTGGCGCGAGAGATCGAGCAGCAGATCGGCACACCTGAAGCAACGTTGATAAGTGTGGGTGGTGGCGGCTTGTTCGCCGGTGTTGCAGGGTGGTTTGCAAATCAATCGCAAGTCGTGGCGCTCGAGCCCGAGGGCGCTCCCACTTTGCACGCAGCGCTGGCGCAGGCTAAGCCAGTAGACGTGAGTGTGAGCGGTGTCGCGGCTGATTCACTCGGCGCACGTCGCATTGGCAGCATCGCCTGGCAAGTGGCGCAAGGCACCATCACACAGTCGCTGCTGCTTACCGACGAAAGCATTCTTGCTGCCCAGCGTGTGCTGTGGCAGCACTACCGCCTGGCCATTGAGCCGGGGGCGGCCTTACCGCTCGCGGCTCTCATGACGCAGGCATTCAAGCCCAAGCCGGGTGATCGTGTTTGCCTGATCGTATGCGGAGCCAACGTCGATCTCGGCGCGCTCGCGGCCAACGCATAAAATGGCTGGATGCTAGACATCCAACTCTTACGTAAAGACGTTCACGCCGTTGCGGCAGAACTTGAAAAGCGCAAGTCGCCGCAGCCTTTCCTGGACGTGGCGCAGTTCGAGCAGCTCGAGTCCGACCGCAAGCGAATCCAGACCGAAACCGAAAACCTGCAATCCAGGCGCAACACACTGGCCAAGGCCATTGGTGCCAAGAAGGGCAAGGGCGAAGATGCCAGTGCAGAGCTGGCAGAAGCCGCTGCGATTCCCGAGCAGCTGAAAAAGCTCGAAAGCACACTTGCGGTGCTACAAGCCGACATGCATGCGATGCTCATGCTGGTGCCCAACCTGCCGCATGAGAGCGTGCCTGTAGGAACGGATGAAGCCGGCAATGTTGAGGTGCGCCGCTGGGGAACGCCACGTATTTTTGAGTTCACGCCGCGCGACCACGTCGATATCGGTATGCCGCTGGGCCTGGATGCGGAGACCGGTGCCAGGTTGAGCGGCTCGCGCTTTACCTTCTTGCGCGGGCCTGTCGCGAGATTGCACCGCGCCATAGCGCAATTCATGCTCGACTTGCAAACGGGTGAACATGGCTACACCGAGTGCTACACGCCCTACATCGTCAACAAAGAAGTACTCGAAGGTACCAATCAACTGCCCAAGTTCGAGGACGACATGTTCTGGGTGACGCGCGGTGGTGATGAGAATGCGCCACGCCAATATCTAATTTCTACCAGTGAAATTTCTCTGACCAATAGCGTACGCGAGCAGATATTGAGTGCCGATGATTTGCCGATCAAACTCACCGCGCATTCGCCATGCTTTCGCAGCGAGGCGGGCAGCGCCGGAAAGGACACACGCGGCATGATTCGCCAACACCAGTTTGACAAAGTGGAGATGGTGCAGATCGTGCAGCCTGAGCACAGCATGCAGGCGCTCGAGGACATGACCTTGCATGCCGAGGCGGTACTGCAAAAACTCGGCTTGCCTTACCGCACTATGTTGCTGTGCACTGGCGATATGGGTTTCGGTTCGACGAAAACATATGACCTTGAAGTGTGGCTGCCAGCGCAGAACACATACCGTGAGATCAGCTCGTGCAGCAACATGGGAGCGTTTCAGGCACGGCGCATGCAAGCACGCTTTAAAAACGCGCAAGGCAAAACTGAATTTGTACATACGCTCAACGGCTCTGGACTCGCCGTGGGCCGCACGCTTGTGGCGGTGCTCGAAAACTATCAACAAGCCGATGGCAGCGTGGCCGTGCCTGACGTGCTCAAACCCTACATGGGCGGTGTTGGGGTGTTGCGCGCCTGACAGTGCTTCGAATACCAGCAGTCCTCCTGTGTCGGTAATTCGTGGTTTACAAGTTGCTGTGAACCATGCGGTCTGGTTCTCACTCGCTCTGCAGTAAATAGGGAGCGTTGGGCGAGAAAGGTGGACTTCGCTCCAGTACAATCCGCTATTTTGTTGTGTGACGGTATCCTTAGCTACAGTACAGTCGTGTAAGGCCCGGGTTGCGGGGTGGAACAGCAACAGAAAAGATCACGACAGAGATGGCAGAGTGGTCGGTCAAGCGAGCTTTGCGAAGCAAAGCTGCTTGGGGCGAAGCTAACAACTGCGCGCAGCGCTTGTTAGGCTGAGACCAAAGCGCCGGATACCGGCGCATGAGGCCCGGGTTGCGGGGTGGAACAGCAACAGAAAAGATCACGGAGAGATGGCAGAGTGGTCGAATGCGCCGGACTCGAAATCCGGTATACGGTTTTACCGTATCGAGGGTTCGAATCCCTCTCTCTCCGCCAGGCAAAAAGCCACCGATCGGTGGCTTTTATTTTTTGGGCGGAGAGAGGAGCACAGCACCTGCGTGCTGTGCGATCGGGATTCGAAGGGTTGCGCCTGCAAGCGCAACCGCGGCCAGCGCTTGTGCGGGCGAATCCCTCTCTCTCCGCCAGGCAAAAAGCCACCGAATGGGCGCTGTTATTTGGGCAGAGAATCCTGCCTTACTGCTCATCCACACTGACTGCAACTCATCCCGAGGCAATGCACCTGACGCCTTCGCGTCTGCGCTCCGTCGCAATTGCGGGCATTTGAGTGAACTTTGGCCGTAGTATGACGGCACTTGCAGCATAAGCAGCAGGAGAACACACGTGAAACGCAAGACCCTATGGATTGCTGGCGCCGCCACCGCGGTGGTGCTGGCTGTTGGTGCTATGGCCGGTGGCAAGATGATGACCGCAGAACCTGCGCCCGAGAAAATGGCCGATGCATCAGGTCAGGAGGGCGGCAAGGGTCCGGTGCCGGAATTCGTGCCGACAGAACTGGTGAAGGTCGAGCGGACAGCTTTGCCGCTTCAAGTGACCGCCACCGGAACCTTGATGGCCGAGCGCAGCGCCACGGTGCGCAGCAAGGTGGCGGCGGTCGTAAGCGACGTGACTGTGCGCGAAGGCGAATCTGTAGCGGCTGGGCAGGTGATCGCTCGGTTGGATGCGTCTGAGCTGCAGCAACGCGTAGTAGCGCAGGAGGGCGCACTCGCCTCTGCACAGGCGCGCTTGGCCAATGCGCAGCGCACGCGGGACACGCAACGCGCGTTGCTAAACCAGCAATTCATCTCGCAGACCGCGTTTGACAGCGCAGAGAGTTCGTATCAAGCGGCGGCCGGAGAAATGAAGTCTGCTCAGGCGCAATTGGCGATTGCACGCCAGTCGCTGGGCGACGCGGTGGTGCGCGCTCCTGTGGCAGGCGTCGTTGCCAAGCGTTATGTGAACCCCGGCGAGCGTGTGAGCTTTGACGGCGCGATTGTGCAAGTGGTGGATTTGGCTAGCCTGGAGTTGCAGGCCTGGGTGCCGCCGAAGGTGGTGGGGCAGATCAAACCAGGGCAGGCTGTAATGCTGCAAGCTGATGGTATTAACGGAACGGTGAAAGGCGAGGTCAAGCGCATCCTGCCGGCAGCCGATCCTGGTACACGGCAGATTGGCGTGGTCATTGGTGCTCCTAACACTAGCCGCGTACTCAAGGTGGGCATGCAGGCGAGCGCTGACATTACGCTTGCAACCCGCGATGTTTTGACAGCTGCACAGGTGGCGCTGGCCAACAACAATGGCGACTTTACTGTGTGGCGTGTGAGCGATGGTAAGGCACAACGCCTCTCGGTGAGGGTGGGGCAGCGCGACGATACTCGTGGTATTGCAGAAATCTCTGATGCACAAAACTCTCTCAAGGCGGGCGACTTGCTACTGGCCGGCCGTTATGACGCGCTGCGTGACGGGCAAAACGTAAAGCTGGTCGCGGCTGCGACTGTGCCCTCCGCCGCAGCCAGCGCTGCGGCAGCAGGCAAGTGAGTTGTGCGACTACAGCTGATAGCGTCATCGTTTGCAACTCAAAGACTGCTCATTGACTGCCTATTGATTGGAGTGGCGATATGTGGATGACCCGTGTCTCGGTACAGAACCCGGTTTTTGCCACCATGGTGATGGCTGCCATCACGGTACTGGGCTTGTTCTCGTACAACAAACTCAAGGTCGAGCAACTGCCCGACGTTAGCTTGCCTTTCATTAGCGTCGGCATCGTTTATCCCGGCGCTACACCCGAGGCGGTGGAGACTGATATCACCAAACCGGTTGAGCAGGCGATGAATACGTTGTCGGGTATCGACAGCTTGCGTGCATACAGCGGCGAGGGATATTCCGAGGTGTATGTGCAGTTCAAGCTGAATACCGACCCGGTCAAGGCGATGCAAGATGTACGCGACAAAATGGCGGAGATCCGGCCTTCGCTGCCACGCGATGCGCGTGAGCCCACGTATCGGCGTCAGGGGCCGGACGACAATCAGCAGCCAGTGGTGTACATGGTCTTGGTGTCGGATAAGCGCAGCCAGCGCGAGTTGACCTTCATCGCCGAGAAGACCGTCAAGACTGCCTTTGAACGTATCGGGGGTGTGGGGCAGGTCGCGTTATCCGGCACCACACGCCGCCAGGTCGAGGTGCGCCTTAAGCCCGAGGCATTAGCGCAAGCCGGCATCAGCGTCGATCAGGCCATGGCCGCCATACGTGCCGCAAATGTGAACGCGCCAGTGGGGCAGGTGAGTGGTGCGTCAGGTGATGCAGTGGTACGTGTGGATGGCCGAATCAAAGATCCGCGCGAGTTCGGCCAGATCGTGGTGGCCACCCGAACCACCGATCGTGGGCCAGTGCAGGTGCGCTTGAGCCAAATTGCCGACGTGGTGGACGGTGAACGTGAACGCGACCAGATTGCGCGTTTCAGTGGTACCCAGGGTATAGGCGTCTCGGTATACAAGGTGCAGGACGCAAACCTGGTGGACGTGGGCCGTGGTGTGCTTGCAGCCGCTGAGCAGTTGCGTAAGACGTTGCCGCCCGATGTACAGCTCAAAACCTGGTATGCCTCCAGTGAATGGGTCAAGAACTCGCTGGACAACGTGCGAACCACTATCCTCGAAGGTGCCTTTCTGACTGTCGTGATTGTGTTTTTGTTCCTCGCGTCCTGGCGCTCCACGGTGATCACGGGCGTGACGCTTCCGATCTCTGTGATCTCGACCTTCATTGCGCTTTATGCCATGGGCTTTACGCTCAACTACATGACTCTGATGGCGCTATCGTTGTGTATTGGTCTGCTGATTGATGATGCGATTGTCGTGCGCGAGAACATCAGCCGTCACCTGCACATGGGCAAGTCGCCCATGCAAGCAGCGCTCGATGGCACTCATGAGATTGGCCTTGCGGTGGTGGCAACGACGTTTTCTATCGTCGCTGTATTCGTGCCAATTGCCTTCATGGAAGGCGTGATCGGCAAGTTCTTTTTCCCGTTCGGCATCACCGTGACCGTCGCGGTGCTGATCTCCATGTTCGTGAGCTTTACGCTCGACCCCATGCTCTCGGCCTACTGGCGTGATCCCGAAGAGGGTGCGCGCAACATGCGCCTCGCAGGACCGGTACTCAGGTGGTTTGACGGGTTTATGCTGCGGCTTGAGCATCGCTACGAGCGCATCATGGCATGGGCGCTCGACCGCCCGAAAACAAGCGTTGGCATTGCCTTTGCATCGCTAATCTCAGCCTTTGCACTGCTACCGCTGGTGGGTACCGAGTTCATGCCGCAGACCGACCAGGGCTTTACCAGCGTGCGCCTGTCGCTTCCGCCAGGCAGCAGCCTCGAGTATGCCGACGGTAAGGCCAAACGCGTGGAAGAGGTACTCAAGGAGTTCAAGGAGATCGAGCTCTATGGCACAGAGGTGAGTTCGAGTTCTGTGTACATCAGCTTGAAGTTGGTGGATAGAGACAAGCGCAAGCGCAGCCAGCAGCAACTGGAAGATGCGATTCGCGAGCGCGTGGGCACGATTCCGGGGATGGACCTGAAGGTGGGCTGGGGCGGTGCGATCCGTGTGGCTTTTCTCGGCAACAATGAGGCCGAGCTTGAGCGCGCGATGAAAGAGTTCAAGGAGAGAGCCGCCAAAATACCCGGCATTGCTGATCTGGAGACCAGTATCAAGCCGGGTACGCCGGCACTGTCTATCCGCTTGAAGCCCGAGGCTGCCGAAATTGGCATCACACACGCGCAACTGGGCAGCATGTTGCGCACACTGGTGAGTGGCGAGGAGGCCGGAAGCTGGCTTTCGCCCGAGGGAGAAAATTACAGTCTGCTGGTACGACTCCCCAAAACGCTGCGCACCAGCCTGGACGATCTGAAAACACTCAATGTGGTCGCAGGTCGTATGCGACCAGACGGCCAACCGATGATGGTGCCGCTGGAGCAGGTGGCCAACATCAGCTACAGCGTGAGCCCAGACAACTTGCGCCGCCAAGACCTGCAGCGTCGGGTGTTACTGTTTGCAGGTGCCAAGGGCCGCCCGGCGGGCGATGTCGGTGCTGACGTTCAAAAACTTGTGAAAGAAACGGTATTGCCCCAAGGCGTGCGGTTTGACATTGGCGGCAATCAAAAGGATTTACAGGAATCTTTCGCCGGAGCCATGGCCGCGCTTGGCCTGGCGGTGATCTTTCTCTATTTCATTTTGGCGTCGCAGTTTGGCAGCTTCCTGCAGCCGCTGGCTATCATGGTGTCGCTGCCTATGGCGCTGATCGGCGTGGTATTGGCCCTACTGATTACACGTACCACCATGAATATCTTCAGCATGATTGGCGTGATCATGCTGATGGGGCTGGTGACCAAAAACGCAATTTTGCTGGTGGATTTTGCCAATCGCGCGCAGCGGCAAGTGGGTATGTCGCAGCGCGACGCCTTGCTCAAAGCTGGCAAGGTGCGCTTGCGGCCTATCCTGATGACGACTGCCGCGATGATCCTGGGCATGCTGCCGCTGGCATTGGGTTTGGGCGAAGGTAGCGAGCAGCAAAGCCCCATGGGCCGCGCCATCATCGGCGGCGTGATCACCTCGACATTTCTCACGCTAGTGTTGGTGCCGGTGCTCTACACGTGGCTAGACCGCAAGGGCCGCAAGACTGCACTCGCCGCTGCGCGTGCGCAAATCAGTCAACACGTTGCAAATGATTTGCCGCCTACGGATGCGATACCCGCAAAGTAATACGCCTCTTGGGCATGTTGAATTAGATACTGTAATAACTATATGCAACTTACTGCAATATAATAGAGCATTAAGTGGCATATAGGGTTATTGGTATCGAGATGTTTGCACTGCTAGAGTGAACTCGGAGCGCTAGCGATAGTTGAGTCCCATGGCCTCGCGCACCTGCTGCATGGTGCTTTGTGCGACGGCGCGTGCGCGATCGGTGCCGGCTGCGATGATGTCTTTGACGAGTTGCGGCTTGCTCACGTAGGGCTCGGCACGCTCCAGCATGGGTTGCTGCTCTTTCAGGATGGCGTTTATCACAGGCTGCTTGCACTCCAGGCAGCCGATGCCCGCGGTGGTGCAGCCCTTCACCACCCAGTCTTTGGTCGCTGTGTCGCTGTACACCTGATGGAACTGCCACACCGGGCAACGCTCCGGGTCACCGGGGTCGCTGCGCTTCACGCGTGCGGGGTCGGTCGTCATGCGCTTGATCTTGTGCTCGATGCTGGCTTTGTCTTCACGCAGTGCGAGTGCGTTGCCGTAGCTCTTGCTCATCTTCTCGCCGTCGAGGCCGGGCAGTTTGCTCACCGGCGTGAGCAGCGCCTCGCACTCAACGAGTATGGTTTTTCGTCCGCCATTGAGCCACACGCGCAGCATGTCTTTGTCTGCCGCGGTAACACGCTCAGGCGCAGTGTCGAGCAGCGCATGCGCCTTGTCGCGTGCATCTTTGTCGCCATTGGTATCCCATGCCGCTTGCAGTGCGATGAGTTGCTGGCGCATCTCGCCGGGCAGCAGTTTGAGCGCGGTCTTCTTCTTTTCGTCCAGGTCGGGCACGACGCCATACAAATGATTGAAGCGGCGTGCCACCTCACGTGTCATCTCGACATGCGGCACCTGGTCTTCGCCCACAGGCACATACTTGGCGCCGTAGATCACGATATCTGCGGCTTGCAGCAGCGGGTAGCCAAGGAAACCGTAGGTGGCCAGGTCTTTGTCTTTCAACTTTGCGATCTGATCTTTATAGGTCGGCACACGCTCCAGCCAGCCCAGCGGCGTGCCCATGGCCAGCAGCGTGAACAGCTCGGCATGCTCGATCACGCGGCTTTGCAAGAACAGCGTGGCCTTGTTCGGATCCACGCCCGCGGCTAGCCAGTCGATGACCATTTCCCACACATTGCTGGAGATCACATCGGGGTCTTCGTAGTGCGTGGTCAGCGCATGCCAGTCGGCCACGAAGAAAA